>VRUF01000183.1:0-3335 GCA_019456245.1 Planctomycetota bacterium
GGCATCCCCGCACATGTCCCTCCTCCAAAGCAATTAACGGTGCAGGTGAGTATGAATGAGCCAGGTAAGGCTTTATAAAGCACACTTACGAGATAAAGACATGAATGTACTGAAATTAACACAGCAACTTTGGGAAAAAGAAGTCAGGTGGAGGAGTGAGGATATTAAATCGTCCTTTCCATATCACTGATACCGCTGGAGTATTTGGCAGGAGGGGCATCTCACAGATGTCCCTCCTCCAAAGCGCTTGGCTAAGGACGAGACCCGCCATATTATAAGCTGGATACTGTTATTTCGGGATACCTTCCAAAAATCATTAGCCTTTTGCGAAGAATTTGTAGTTTTTTTCGCAGATGATGAGCATTTTACGTGGGCCGCCCATTCGACTTCGCTCAGGGCAGGCTCTTTGGCGGCAGATCAGGTGATGGGGATTCGCCTCCGGCGAGGCAAATAATTAATAATTTGCTTACCCATTCATGATCTTTGAGGTTGTGGTGTATTCATTTGTGGTTTCTTGGTTGTTGTTTGTTGACACTTCGATGTTTGATGCTTAGAATTAGATTTAATAGCATCCCCGTGTGTTTGGGGCATTAGGATACGGTTTTTTCGTCCGGTATTGGTATTGATACGTTAACCTGTATTTTTTGGAGCAAGAAATGGATCCTGCAATTTTTAAGGCATACGATATCAGGGGTCTTTACCCAGAACAACTCGGTCAGGAAGCGGCATGGAAGATCGGGCATGCGACAGCTCAGTTTCTGCGGTCGCTTTTGAGAGGTTACGAGCGCGGACAGGCCAATGCGCAAAGTCTCTGTGTCGGTCACGATATGCGGACTCACAGCCCGATACTTGTCAAGTCACTGATAGAAGGAATGAACGCTACGGGCGCTAATGTGATCGATATTGGCATGATCGACACACCGCAGATGTATTTCGCGATCAATCACCTTGGAACTTGCGGCGGTGTGCAGATTACGGCTTCGCATAACCCTGCTCAGTATAACGGTTTTAAGATATCGGGCATAGGGGCCAAGCCTGTCGGTAAGGAAACAGGGCTAAGCGAGATTAAGCATATCGCGACCGCCCTTCTCCATACAAAGGGCAAACCGAACGGTTCTGTTGAAATGTGCGATCTGACAGAGGCTTATAAGGGACATGTCCTGAAGTTCCTGCGTCCGAACCTTGGGCCGCTTAAGATAGCTATCGATGCATCTAACGGTATGGCCGGCAAAATGGTCCCAGCTATTTTTTCGGATCTTGACCTCGAAATAATACCTATTAACTTCAAGCATGACGGAACTTTTAAGCACGAACCCAATCCTCTTGTCGAGTCGAACCTGGCCGAGCTTAGGGAAACCGTGCTAAGCTATAATGCCGACCTTGGCGTTTGTTTCGATGGTGACGCTGACAGACTGATAATGATCGACGAAAACGGCAAGACTATCGGCTGTGATCTTACGACCGCACTTATGGTACCGTATTTCCTTGAGCATCATCCTGGTTCTGCGATTGTCTACGACCTCAGGAGCAGTCATGTCGTGCAGGAAGAGATACTCAAGTATGGGGGCATTCCCCGGCGTGAACGTGTGGGACACTCATACATGAAGAAAACACTGAGAGACTCTCACGCGGTGTTTGGCGGAGAGCTGAGCGGACATTTCTACTATGCCAGAAACTACTATGCGGACTCGGGCATGATCACACTCGTACATATGCTCAACATACTTAGTGCTACCGACAAGACTTTAAGCGAACTTATCGAGCCGCTGAGACGATACCATTCCAGCGGCGAGATCAATTTTGAGGTCTCGGATAAGGAAGCGGCAATGAAAGAGCTTTCACGTGTCTACAGCGACGGACAGATCGATGACCTCGACGGCGTTACTATCCAGCTTAAGGACTGGTGGTTCAATGTACGGGGCAGTAATACCGAGCCACTGCTCAGGCTCAACATTGAGGCAAAAACTGAAGGGCTGCTCAAGGATGCGTTTGACGACCTCAAGAAACTTCTTGGCGAACCGGTCGATCATTAGAATCTACCAGGCTGTCGATCTTATTCTTTTACCTCAGGAACGGGTTGCTGTTCTTTTCGAGTGATATGGTTGTCATCAGTCCGTGGCCAGGGTAGGCTCTGGTCGTACCGTCAAGGCAAAGTAGTTTTTCTTTTATGCTTTTTATAAGTTGCGCGGCGTCACCACCGGGGAAATCCGTTCTACCGACCGAACCTGCGAAAAGTGTGTCGCCTACAAAGACCACACCATCCTTTTGGCAATGCAAACTCATCCCGCCGGGTGTGTGTCCGGGCGTAAAGATCACGTCGAAGTCTATTCCCGCATAAGATAGCTTCTGCTCCTGACGGATTATGACCTGAGCTGGGTCGGTAGTAAAGGGCCTGCCAAGCATCGACGAGAGATTGCCGACGGAATCGGTGAGCATGGTAGAGTCGGCCTGGGAAATTACGACCTCGATTTTTGGGAAGGAGCGTCTAAGCTGTCTTAGTCCTACTATGTGGTCGGCATGTCCGTGTGTGAGTATTACGGCAACGGGATTTAAGTTTTGTTGCGTTATGTAATCGACCAGTTCGCCAGCATTGAGGCCGGCATCGATGATTACGCAGTCTGTCGACGAGTCATCGGCGGTAAGGACGTAACTGTTTGTCTCGAATTCACCCAAGACAAGGTTATGTATGTTCATTTTCAGTTCCTATTCAGTTTACTTGTGATACAGATATTGAGAGGGCAATTCATGCCATCCTGTAAAGGCTTTAGAGTTTAACATAAATAACCCCTAAAGGTCGAGGGAAATTTTAATTCTATGTGGCTATTTGCTTCGATAGCCGTATAATAAGCCCACTTTGTTATTTATTATGATCGCTATTTCATGACTGAAAAGACTAAGATTAGTTGGCCGGATGTTCCGTTTTCCCCGCGGCGTTTTCCTTTTTTTTACGGATGGGTTATCGTTGCCACGTCGGTATTCGGGATCATTGCTTCGATCCCAGGCCAGACCATGGGGGTAAGCGTTTTTACCGATTCGCTTATCGATGCGCTGGGCCTTACACGTGAACAACTTAGCCGCTGTTATATGTTCGGTACGATCATAAGCGGGCTGATACTTCCGTTTGCCGGGCGTCTTATCGACAAACTCGGCGCGCGCGTGATGTCTGTCACGGCTGCGATCGGACTCGGAGGAAGCCTTATCTTTTTGAGCCGCTGCGACAGCATATCGAACTGGATTGCGCAATACTTTAGCAACCGTGTGACAGTTGCTATTTTCGTGATCATGTTCTGTTTCATGGTTATTCGTTTTTTTGGGCAGGGTTCGCTTACGGTGAC
>VRUF01000183.1:3345-6045 GCA_019456245.1 Planctomycetota bacterium
GGCAAGTGGTTTAATCATCGCCGCGGACTTGCCACCGGTATCGCAGGCGTGTTCATCGCTTTCGCCTTCAGTGCCACACCTACCTTTCTCAACTGGATGGTGGAAAACCTCGGCTGGCGTTATTCGTGCGTACTGCTAAGCGGTATTGTTATATTTGGCTTCGGGACAGTTGCAGCGATCTTCATGCGTGACAATCCGGAACAGTGCTCGCTGGTGATGGATGGTATAACCGATGAGGCGAAATTGGCAAAGATGTCCAGCAAAGTCCCGAAAACATACCATCAGTTCACACGCATGGAAGCGGTAAAGACTATGGCATTCTGGTCGTTCACTATCGGAACCGCATTGCACGTGTTTCTGCTTACGGCGATAATCTTTCATCTAACCTCTATCGCCGAAGAAGCATCTCGCACACGTAAAGAGGCGTTCGCGATATTCATACCAATGTCGCTTGTCGGAATCGCCGCAAGATTTATCGCAGGTTATCTCAGCGACCGGATTCGAATTAAATGGCTGCTCATTGCGATGATGGCAGCGGAACTGCTGGGTACCGCCGGCATGCTGGTTTTCAACAGCAGAGCTGGATGGGCAATGGTGTTTTTGGGCTTCGGAACTGCGGGCGGAATATTCGGTACGCTGCTAAACGTTGCCTGGCCAAGATTCTTCGGCAGGGAAAACTTAGGGGGTATCGCCGGGCTTAATATGTCGATTCTTGTATTCGCCAGTGCGATCGGGCCGTGGCTGTTCAGCGTGGTATTTGCAACGACAGGAAGTTTTCATCCAATCATTGCCGTATCGCTTCTTTTTCCGTTGCTGATTACCGCACTGGCGTGCTGGACGGAAAACCCGCAGGAAAAATTTGCGTCGCAATAAAAAAGGCATCCCGAAAATATCGTGATGCCTTTTGTTTTTCGATTATCCATAAGGTCTACAATTCGTGTATCCAGATATTACGATAACGTACAGGGTTGCTATGATCCTGTAGCTGTAAGGGCAGTTTTGCGGCATGCGGTTTGTATTTTGGATCGCCGCTATGCGCTGTATGGCCCAAAAGCGTAAAGTGATCCTGAACAACAACGCCGTTGTGAAATACGATTAATGTCGCCGGGTTTGTGCATTCTTTGCCATCAAATTCCGGGGCGTGGAAGATAATGTCGTAGGTCTGCCATTCGCCGGGTTTCCTACAGGCGTTTGCCAAAGGCTCTTTCTGCTTGTAGATACCGCCTGCTTGCCCTCTGGGGTATGTCTGACTGATTCTGCTATCTAGAACCTGGACCTCGTACTTACCCATAAAGTATACGCCGCTGTTTCCACGTCCCTGGCCCTTTCCTGAAGGAGGGTTTGGGGTTGCCCACTCGATATGAAGCTGACATGAGCCGAAGGGCTGTTTTGTTTCGATGCTGCCGCTCTTATTTACGACCATGCTGCCATCGGTGATTTTCCACTTTGGCTCGCAGATTTTGCCTTTGTCTTTACCTTTTTTTATTCTGCCATTCCACTTCAAAAGGTTTTGGCCATCGAACAATACTATGGCATCACTCGGCGGTGAACCGTTAATACCGGGTTCGACAACCTTCGGCTGGGGTAGATCTGACCCGTAATAATTCAGGTCGTCATCTTTGATCTCTTTAAGAAAGATACTTTTCCATCGCACCTGATGCGGCTCTTTGCTTTTTGTGCCGTGAACCTGCAACCCAATAAAACCTTTCTTTGTGGTTTTATCCTTTAGGTCCGCAGCAGGTACGCCGTTGATCCATGTCTTTATCGAATCGCCGTTTGCGATGATCTTAAAGTGATTCCATTGGCCAGGCTTAAAGGCAGCTCTTGCTTTTGGTTTGTTCGTAAGCGGATAGAGCCAGCCGTTTCTTCCTTCGTCATAGATCCCACCGGTCCAGCTTTGAGGCGCGTCCTTCGGTGCCTCGGAACCGTCTTCCATGAGGTGTAGCCCGGCACGCTTTCCACTGTAAGGAGGTTGTTTTGGATCGATCTCAACCTGGTATCCGTGTACCCTGCCGTTTTTGTAGTCCTTAAGGCTGTTGCTGCGAATCTGGATGCCGCTGTTGAGCTGCTCGTCGACCTTGAAATCAAGCTGGAGAATAAAGTTGCTGTAATGGACTTTTGTGCAAAGGAAACTGTTTGGCGTATCAAACACGGTGGTGCCAACTACCATACCGTCGACGATTTCGTATTTTGCCTCGCCGCCTCTCTGGATCCATCCGTCGAAAGACTTGCCATCGAACAGTAAAACCCCGCCGCAGCAGGGTTTTGCGCAATCCTGATGACATTTCGGTGCACAGCATGATTTGCTGCAATCAGAATTACATGTTTTAGCCTTGGGTGAACAGCCATCTTTCCCGCAATTTGCCATTGCCGCGGACATACAGAAAATTGCCGTTAAGATTATTAGTAATGCAACCGTTTTTTTCATGATACCTTTCCTTTCATAAGAACAACTCTTGCTTATGCATTTTTTGACTACTTAAAAATAAGAGATTTTTTCTTGAGCATTTTGTTTGCATATATCTTTATGTTGTCGATCTTGCCTTCATCGTCAAAGGAACCGAATCCGATGTATCCTGCGCCTAACGTCGTATCTTCGGCTTTCAGGATGAGCTTGCCGTCGAAGTAAATCTTTATCGACCCATCCATTTTTCGCACCAGTTTTACTCGGTGCCATATGCCATCGCCCCACTCGACGCC
>VRUF01000184.1 GCA_019456245.1 Planctomycetota bacterium
AGCCCCGGTGCTGTGCTCGTGTTCCTTATGACGGGACCTGCAACGAATGCGGCTGCTTTTGCGACGATCTGGAAAATAATGGGCGGTCGGACAGCGATTGTCTATCTGCTTACCGTTATAGTCTGTGCGCTGGGTTCGGGGATTTTGCTGGACGTTTTTTTTCCTCAGTTAAGCGTTTCTGTGCAGGAACATTTTCACGAGATGTCACCATCTGTGCTAAATCACATACTCGCTGTACTATTACTGGCAATTCTTGGCCTGGGTGTCTTCAGGAAGCTTAGGGCAGGCAAATCTGCTGAAGATACACCTGTTTGAGATTTTATCTTGATAAATGCTAAACGTTTCCTTATAAAAGCAAAATATCGCTTTCATCAGCTATATAGGAGATTTTAGCATGAAAAAACGCACACTTGGCAGCAGTGTTTTTGTTTTATTGGTGTTGTCCATAGTTTTCTGGGCTGGATGTGGAGATTCAGAAATGACGATATTTGAGAAGGCAGATTTTGGTGCTACCAAAGATGGTACGGCTGTAGATATTTACACGCTTACCAATGCCAGCGGTATGGAAGCTAAGATCATGACTTACGGGGCGACGGTTGTAAGCTTGAAGGTGGGCGACCGCGATGGTAAGCTCGATGATGTTGTGTTGGGGCTTGATAATGTAGGTGAGTATGAGGAGAAGAGCCGGTATTTTGGTTGTATTGTCGGGCGGTATGGCAACAGGATCGGCAAAGGGAAATTTACGCTGGACGGCACGGAGTATACGCTTGCTGTAAATAACGGGGAGAATCATCTGCATGGCGGGCTGAAGGGTTTTGATAAAGCTGTCTGGGAGGCAGAATATGACGGGGTTGGACTGAAGATGCATTATGTCAGTAAGGATATGGAAGAGGGGTATCCGGGCAATCTGGATGTTACTGTGACCTATACGCTTACTGACGATAACGAATTGAGGATAGATTATTTTGCGACGACGGATAAGCCTACGGTTTGCAATCTTACCAATCACAGTTATTTTAATTTGGCGGGGCAGGGACTGCGAGATAATTTAGACCATGAACTGATGCTGAATGCGGATAATTTTACACCGGTCGATTCCGACTTGATCACTACCGGTGAGATCAGGCCGGTTAAGGGGACGCCGATGGACTTTACCAAACCGACTGCCATCGGTTTGCGTATCGATGACGATTACGAGCAGCTTAAGCCTGGCGGCGGGTACGATCATAACTGGGTTTTGAACAAAGATGGCGAAGATATGACATTGGCGGCAAGTGTTTATGAGCCGACGACAGGACGCTTCATGGAAGTCTTTACCATCGAACCGGGTATTCAGTTTTATGCGTGTAACTTCCTTGACGGTAGTGTTACGGGCAAGGAGTCCCGGGTGTATAAATATCGTTATGCGTTCTGTCTGGAAACACAGCATTATCCGAATTCACCTAACAGACCTGAATTTCCTTCGGTTGTGCTTCGTCCCGGCCAGGAGTATAAGACCAGTACGATTTATAAGTTTTCCACAAAATAGAACACGGCAAGTGGATATCGGTACACGAAAACTTAAAATGCTCTAGTGAGCAATGAAACCGCATTACTATGCCGAAAAATGGGGTTTTTGAGTATGTCGAGGTTCGCTTGCCGCAAAAGGGCATCCACCAATAACTGACCGATTACACCGGGGAAATGTCCGATCTTGACAATTTGACTGGCGATGAGATATACTCCGACTGACCGTTTGGTCCGTTTTATAGTCATTAGGGTAAGTATTCGGCATTAGGGCCGAGACTCTTTTATTTATAGAGTTAGCTTGACCCCGTTAGTAGATACTGTTAACTTAAGGGACTTATGAAAAAGTTGCCTCTAAAAATATGGTTTATTACAGGAGCCGATCAAATGAAAGTTATTTCAGGATGTTTTATTTTTATGATGGTTGTGTTTTTGGCCGCATGGTTTGCCGGCTGCACGGAAGATAGTTTGCAAGGAATAACTAATGAGCAAACGCGACTGATCGCCAGTGAGAATATCGAGTTGAATAAGCAATTCGCGAAAAAAGAGAAAGAAATCGAGGCGCAAAAAGAGCTTTTAGCGGATTGTCAAAAGAAGAATGCTAAACTCGAAAAGAAACTTAAAAAGGCCTCCGCGGGCCAATGCCTTGAGATCAAAGAGCTTTTAGCGGATTGTCAAAAGAAGAATGCTAAACTCGAAAAGAGACTTAAAAAGACCTCCGCGGACCAAGGCCTTGAGATCATGAAAATGATTGAAGCTATGAATAAAGCGAAGAAAAAGGACTTGGATAAGAAGTGATCTTTGTTGAGAAAAACAGCCACAAGCTGCGCTAGAAGGTTTTTAATAGCAGGTAATTTCTAAATTCTCACCTCAAGGGGGAGGTTAACTACAGACCTTTTGAGCGGCTTTGATACAATCGGGCAAGTTATCATCGGGGAATTTTTTACGCATGGCCGATGCAACGAGTCCTACGAACATCGGTTCCAGCTTCAGCGGTCGCGATGTCAGGCATGGATGCGATTGAGTTCCCATAAAGAACGGATGGGAGGGGATCTCCAGAATCTGCATAATCGGATATTTCGGCGCTTTTCCTGAGAAAACCAAACCGGCTTTTTCGAGTGTGTCGATGTATTGAGGATCTACTTCATACCTGTGCCTGAAGCGTTTTCGGATAGTTTTAGACTTACCGTGCAGCTTCCACGCAATGGTGTCCTTCTTTATCTCGATATCTCTTCCACCAAGTCGCATATTACCGCCGAGACCTTCTATTTTCTTTTGTTCGGGAAGGATATCAATAACAGCGGAGCCGCAATTTGGGTCGATTTCTGAACTGTTTGCATCTTTGATGCCGCAAAGCGAACGTGCAAATTCTATGACAGCCATCTGAAAACCAAGACAAAGGCCCAGATAGGGGAGGTCGTTTTCCCTGGCGTATTTTATGCAAGCGATCTTTCCCTCTGTTCCGCGTGTTCCGAAACCGCCCGGAACAATGATGCCGTCAACATCCTTGAGGTGTTGTGCGGCGTTGCTGTCGTTTACATCCGTCGTTTCAATCCATTTAATGTTTACTCTGCATCCCAAAGCGATACCGGAATGTTCGAGGGCATTTAATATCGAAGCATAACTGTCTCGAACCGATGTGTATTTGCCCGTCATTCCGATGGTAATATCGCAGGTTTCCTTTCCGATCTTGTCGGTAAAGTCGCACCACTTGCCCCATTCTCCTCGTTCTTTGCGAAGGTTTATCCTGTCTTCGATTTTGAGCAACCTTATGACCTCAAAATCGAGACCGCAATCGCGGAGCATGGCAGGGATGGTATAGATGCTGGCGGAATCGTGCATGCTGAAGACTCGGCCGAAGGGAACATTGCTGAATACGCTGATTTTCTGCCGAGCCTGTTCGCCGACGGGGTTTTCGGCTCTACAAGCAATAATGTCCGGCTGAATCCCGGTCTGCATAAGCTGTTTGATGCCCAACTGGGCGGCTTTGGACTTTTGTTCTCCGAGCGTTTTCGGTTCAAGGATGTATGTCAGTGCCACGAAACAACAGCTTGACGGTCCTTCTTCGTAGGCAAGTTCGCGCATTGCCTCGATGTAGAACGCGTTTTCCAGATCCCCTACCGTTCCTCCAATCTCGACAAAAACGACGTCAGCGTCGGTTTCCATCGCAAGGCTTCTTAGCTTTAGTTTGACCTCGCCGGTTACGTGCGGGATCATCTGGACGTCACGTCCGAGGTAATCTCCGTGGCGTTCTTTGTTGAGAACAGAGCTGTATATCTGACCGCTTGTGGAGAAATTGTCTCCTGTCAGGTCCTGGTCGAGCATACGCTCATAGGTTCCCAGGTCCATGTCGCATTCCATTCCATCATCGAGCACAAAAACCTCACCATGACGAAACGGATTGAGGGTTCCTGAGTCAATATTCAGGTATCCTTCGAGTTTGATAGGTGCGACCTTGAGGCCCTTGTCCTGCATTAGTTTGGCGAGGCATGAAGAGAATATACCCTTACCGAGTCCGCTCATGACCGTTCCCGTGACGATGACGTAGCGACACTTGCCCTTCTTATAACCGTTTGGTATTGGCGAAAAATATTCCGTTTCCGTGGATACGTCACTAACTTTAGCCAGCAAATCCCTGCTATTTTCCATCGTTTCTGCCTTTATGTCTTTTAACAAATTCAGCGTATTGTTCGGGAGTGTCTATCCCGGTCCATGCGTGATCTACTTTTCCTGTGATTATTGAATATCCGTTTTCGAGTACCCTCAACTGCTCGAGTTTTTCGCAGATTTCATACTGTGTTTGCTTTTTTTCGGTGATTTCCAGCAAAAACTGCTTTCGATAAGCATAAATGCCCAGGTGCCGGAGGTATTTGTCCAGAGCGGCTTTGCCGGCTGCGTCACGGTCATACGGTATGGGTGATCGTGAAAAATATAGCGCATACCCGCGGTTATCGACAACAACCTTGACGATATTCGGGTCGTCGACCTCAGCGATATTGTCAAATGGGGCCACAAGGGTAGCCATTTGGGCCTGGGGATTGTCTTTGAGGATCGTTACGAGGTAATCTATCGATGCAGGGTCGATCTCGGGTTCGTCGGCCTGTAGGTTTACGACGATGTCAGCATTAATGTGGGCAACTGCTTCTGCGATACGATCCGTTCCGCTTTGGTGGGAATGCGATGTCATGACGCATTTATCGGTAAAAGAGAGGCAGGCTTTCATAACTCGCTCATCATCGGTGGCAATTATAACATCTTGAACAGTTTTTGCTGAAAGAGCCCTCTGGCATGTGTGCTGGACGAGGAATTTTCCCGTATCTGTAGCGAGAACTTTTCCGGGAAAACGAGTCGAACCGTAACGAGCAGGTATAACAGCTATTACTTTCACAAAAACCTTCCGAGCAGCAATTTAATGAGGCCTCTGAAAAACTGACCGCTTGTGGCAATAAAAGCATTTGCCGGTGATTTACGGCCATCCGTAATGGTAAAACAGCAAATTATTCAGAATGCCTGATGCCAATTTTTTGCAAAAAACCACTGCCTCGTAATACTAGTGAAAATATCGCTGTATGTCAATAGGCGAGTTTGCAGTAAAATAAAAAATATAGTAATCGGCTAGAAATTCGCTCTCAGAAGAACGCTATTTCATATACTATTACGCTTACCTAACGGCGATTATTGCCAACTCCATCCATTCTAATAGTCATCGTCATCGTCATCGTATCCTCTGTTATTGTAGCCTGGCTGCGAAGAACCACGAGTTTCAGATATCTGAACATCCTGAAATTCAGCCTCTTTGATTTCGTCAAATCGAGCCCGCAATTGTTTCGGCCACTTTGCCTTTGTAACAGGCAAATAGCTGATGTCGGTGGCGTTTTTCGTCATGAATGCATGGTAATAGGGCCTTGGTTTGGCCGTTCCCGGGGCGGCAAGAATTGGTGCCATGGTAATATCAACCAGTGTGGCTGACGATGAGAAGTCTATAAATTCTTTAATGACAGGAGCGTATATTGACACTAAAGGTACAGCTTTTTCATTTATCATCTCGACAGATTCACCGATGTTTTCTCCGATAGCAACATCAAACTCATGTGTATGCCAATTTCCCTGATTGAATTTTGCGACATCTATTTTGACTTTTTCAGAGTTTCTGGCGACTGAAATCGGGAATAGGTACATCATAGGACCGATATAGACAGGCTCGGTGACAGGTGAATAGTTAGACCATAGTACAACATCATCTTTGAACTCAACGTCCTTTCCTGCGAACCAGTTCTTCCCTGCAGTAGGATTGAAAACACCTACTCTCATCCTGTAACGGTATGTGTTGTCGGGTTGTACAGTGTCATCATGTGCCCAAACAAGCAGCGGCTGAATCATTTGCCCGAAATCAACCGTTTCATTAATAAGGACATAAGTTTCATTAATAAGGGCATAAATGTAATCCTGACGGACAAGATCTACAGTCCTTTCCTGTATTTCGGCAGCACTGCCTGAAGCTGCTCTTTTCCTTTCTCTG
>VRUF01000185.1 GCA_019456245.1 Planctomycetota bacterium
GGATGAGGCGGTTGAGAAGTTTGGATATTAGCGGCAGCGCGGGCGCGGCCCACCCTACCGATCGCCGTATTTGTTGAACCATGCTCTTTCGTTAAATTGTTTCTTTGGGGGCTGGGTTTTTTGTTCTGCTGGTACGCCGATGGGGAGTATTATTCGTACTGTTTTTTCTTTTGGGATGGAGAGGATGTCTGCGATTTTTCTTGCTCTGGATTCTACTCTTAGCCAACCGTCTATCCATACGGCAGCGTATCCGAGGCCTGTAATTGCGAGAAGCATGTTTTGGACGGCGATTGCGCAGTCTTCGACGGCGAATGACATTCCTTCGTAAACTGGTTCGGGGTTTGTATCGATGATGCAGGCGATGTAGGCTTTGGCCTGCTGCATCGCGAGGTTTGTATCGTGCATTGGTGATATTCGGGTTATCAGTTCGGGGTCGTCTATTATGACGAAACGGGTTGTCTGGCAATTTTTGCCGGAAGGTGCCAGAAGGGCTGCCTGGACGATTTTTGTCAAATCCTGACGCGGGACTGGCTGGTCCGTGAAGGGACCGCGGTAACTGTGACGCTTTTCAATCGCTTCGAAAATATCCATAAAAACTCCTATAGGGTCAGTATCTGTTAATGCGAAAGATTGTATAGTGAATTGGCAAAAGCAGCAAGGTATCAGTCCGTTTTTCTGGTTCAACTCCAATTATAGTTGGTGTCTATGAGAATTTTGTCGTAAAAGGGCGGCTTGCGAGGTCTATAGTATATGTATAGCTAAAATATCCCTTGCGGACATTGTGCGTCGTCTTTTTCTTTTGATATAAGATTCACTACAAACACAAAGAACAGGCTGTTTTTGTGGATTTCCCTGCGGACCAACCGCTATTTTATGGTTATACTTTCGGGCGGAGCCGGTTCTTGTATTTCTTCTATCTGCTGCTGTTGCTCCTTCAATTTCTGCATTTGCTGCATTTGTATCATCATCATTTGCTGGAAGGCTGCTTGTATTTCTTTTAGGTGTTCTTTTGGCAGGATGATTTGGAAATTCATTTTTTTGTTGTTTGAATTTCCTGTAAATACTATGTTGCTTTTTGTTTCGACGTCTATTGCTATGGCAGGCATATCTTCCATACCCGGCATACCAGCCATATTTTTCATCATGTTCATTGACATCTGGATAGCACGAACATAATTGTATGTTCCGAAGAAATCTGTGTTTTTGAGATCGCCGGTCAGGTCGGCGGCGTTGTCGAAATCGGGGTTGGTTTTTGATTCGTCTGACTTTACCTGGTCGATCATCTGACGGATGATTTTGTTTGAATCCGAACCAATCACATAAACTCCAATGTTGTCCATGACAGCGATTCGATAATCGAGACCTCCGCCGTATATCATGTGGATCATCTTATCCATATCTGAAGATGAATTTGGATCACCCATACTCAGTTGGGCCGAATCGATAGATACGCCTTTGTATGTATCGACAGCACGGTTCATCTTGATGCCCATTTTCATTCCGAGTCCATCGTAGAGGTTGTCGAAAATTCCGCTGTTGATTTGTTTTGCAACATCATCCATCATCTCGTTGAACTTAACTTTGTCTTTTATTTTGAAGACGTATCTCATTTCGAAAGGAAATTTTGCATCGGTATCGGCCGTTGCCATTGAGAAAACGGCTGTATCTCCAATGGTGTCACCTATTTTTGATCCTATGTCCTTCATAGCGTTGAGGTCGTCGCGGTCGATGGTGTTTGCAGGCAAATCGGCGAACATGTCATATACCCAGTCATTGTATTTGCTCAGTGACCGGGCATTTATCCGGTACCCTGCGGCCATGATCGGGGCGTCCTGTATGAATTTCGAAAGTGATTTATCAATTTTTGAAGTTGTTTCTACAGCGAGCATCTCTTGGATCACTGATCCGTCTACGGGGTCGAGCGAGAAAGTCAGGGAAGCGCTTTGAGGATCCGGGGCAAATGTTATGGTCAAAGCATTTAACTGTCCTATCATTTCGTTGAAAAGTTGAATGTATAGATCGGCGATACCTTCAAAGCCGTTGGTTTCGTTTTCGCCATCCTTGCCGGTAACGTTGCTTGACATTGACACCTGGGCAAGCGTTTGTTTGAAACCTTCGATGCCGGTTGTTATTTCTTCTGCAAAAGCTGTGTTTAACAGTTGAAGATTGGCGTATGCCCAGAGTGGGGAGTTGGCAGCGGCGGTAAGCTGGTCGGCGTCGATGATGACGTTTAGACTGTCTTCTTTATTGAATGATTTTGTGATCTTGATGAGATCGTCATAGGCATCCGGTACGGTGAGCAATGCCATGGAACCTGCTTGTTTAATAAGAAAATCGCTTGAGTTTCCACCCATGGAGCTGATCGCAATCTTTGACACGCCGTTGGAGTCCGGTTCCTTGCAGTTTTGGTTTTGTTCGACGAGCTTATTATAATCCTTTACCGGTATTAATACGCCGATGAAGATGTTTTCCTTTGTGGTTTGTGAGGCGTCCGGTTCGTTGACGACGGCAGCGAAGAGAGCGAAGCTTCCGTCGGCGGTGTCGACGTTGGTGAGCATCATATCTCCCAGGGCCATGCCCAACATTGGACGGATCATCATCGATAGGGGCACAGGCAATGGGGTTGCGCCGGCAAGATACTGGTCCAGGGAGCCTATGGACTGATCGAAATTGTTCAGGCGTACGCAAAATAACGCGTCTGCGGGAATCAAATCCATCGGATCGGTATCGGCAGCGTATGCGTGTGGGACGAGGGATGCGGATATCAATACGGTTAAAACTAACATTTTCTTTGTGATGAGTGATGAAGCTTTCATTTTATTTCTCCAAAAAAGTTGCGTATCGGTCATGTTTTGGGCAAATCGCCACTGTATCCACAAGACTAGACCTCCATTCTATGGAAATATTACATGAAAAACGAGAAAAAAACGGATATTTTAAGCTGAAGTATGAAAAACCGGTCGCTTGCGGCAAAATAGCCTTGTTATTCAAAATGTTCTATTTTAAAAATAATATTGGACAGTGGCTTTATTGGGTTTAATATGGTGGTATGCTTGAAAAGGGACTTGTTGAAATCTATACCGGGGATGGTAAAGGGAAGACGACTGCCGGGTATGGGCTTGCGCTTCGGGCGGCTGGGCATGGCAATCGTGTGCTTATCTATCAGTTTCTTAAGCCGGATGGGCTTGATTCGGGAGAACGGAAATCCATGGCGAGGATCGAGGAGGTTACGGTGAAGGTGCTCGATGAGCCGTGGGATATGACGAGGTCGCTGGATGACGCGGAGGCGGTTGGACGTATGCGGGAAAAGATTCACGAGGCGCTTGCGAAGATAGCCGCTTTTGCGCAGGATCGTGTGTACGATGTGATAATACTCGATGAGATAGTTTTCTGTGTGAAGAACGAGCTTGCGTCGCTGGATGAGATCAGTAAACTTGTGGAAAGAAAACACAGGAAGGTTGAGTTGGTGATGACTGGTAGAGGGGCAGAGGAAGAATTGATTGCTCTTGCCGATCTTGTTACTGAGATGAAAGAAGTGAAGCATCCTTATAGTAATGGAGTAAGATCGCGGAAAGGGATTGAGTATTAGCCGCCTTTGGCGGCAGTTCTTAGTTCGTAGTTCTTAGTTGTGGTTTAGTTGGGATTTCAGGTATTTTTATGAAAAATGTTTGTGTTATTATTTGTGCCGCCGGAGCCGGGGTTCGGTTTGGCGGCAGGAAAAAAAAACCTTTTGTGGAGGTTAGCGGACAAGCGGTATTCGCGCGTAGTGTGGGGTACTTTGCGAATCGTGATGATGTTAAGCAGATACTTGTTGCAATACCTGCCGAGGATGAAGAACTTATCGAGATCAAGTATGGGGCAACACTTAATTTTATGGGTGCCAAGCTTTGTCTTGGAGGGAGTGAGAGGTTTGAGACTGTGAGCAAGGCGTTGGAGCTTGTCGGAGATGATATCGAACTTGTTGCGGTTCATGACGCGGTGAGGTGCTGTTTGACAGATAAGTGGATCGATGATGTTTTTGCGGAGGCGGAAAAGTCCGGGGCAGCGATGCTGGCGTGTCCGATTGTCGGGACGGTGAAACGAGTGGAAAACGGTCAGATCGTTGCCACTGTCGACAGGAGCGGGCTTTTTGAGGCGCAGACTCCGCAGGTATTTGAGAAAGCACTGCTTGCAAAGGCCTATAAAAACCTTGATAATCTTGATAAAAGCACGATCAGCGACGATTCTCAGCTCGTTGAGGCTCTTGGGGAGAAGGTTTCGGTTGTCGAGACGGACCATTCGAATGTCAAGATCACGCGGAAAGCCGATGTTGCGATAGCAGAGGCAATTATCAGGTCACGACCCAAACCTAAACCGGATGGTCCGGTTGGGCCTTATGCGGAAGCGGTATGGTAGAAAAATAGGGAATAGGGAATAGGGAAAAGGATTTGATATTGTTGCTTTAGGGAGGTTTTTTGGGACTGATATTTATTGGTCTTGACATGTAGCTATAAGTTGTTATTTTACAACCAGCGTATTTACAAATGGATAAATGTTCCGAGTTCATAAAAAGGAGTTTATAATGAGTAGAAAGCTATTTATTTTGGGATTTTTTGTTTCGGTAGTATTGATTTCGGGATGTGTTGAGAAAGTTGCAAAAGACGATCCTCGTTTTCGTGCCGATGCCGAACTTTCGAATGCTGCAATAATCCAGGGATTCGGCGTTCCAGAAGCCGGGGAAATAGATATTGTCGAAGAGATGGCGAGCTACCGGGCAGCTTATAAAAGTGGACTTGAAAAGCTTGTCGAATATTATATGGCATCGGGCGATGCTGTTAAGCTTGGCTGGGCAAAACGGGAACTTGCGTCGCTAAACGCCGGCGCTCAGTACCGTTATATTATGCCGGCGGCAGCCGTTGATGCGAACCTTCGGGCTCTGGATACTATCGATGCCGCCGATACGCTTTTTGCCGAGGCAGAAAGGATTAACCGAAGTTCCGGTGCAATCCTTAAAGACGAAGGGAAACTTCGTGCGGCGTTGCGAAAGTATAACCTCTTAATTGCAACTTATCCGAGCAGCGATAAGATCGATAATTGTGCTTACCGGGCCGGCAGGATCTATGCGCATTTCAGGGACTATGAAATAGCGGCGATCTATTATCAGCGTGCGTTCCAGTGGGATGCGGATACGCCCTATCCGGCGCGTTTTAAGGCGGCTTATATTCTTGACCGGCGTTTGCAGATGCGTAAAGAGGCACTGGTACTTTATCAACTGGCGTATAACAATCCTACCGAGCAGAAGTACGAAGGTAATATGGAGTTTTCGAAGAAGAGGATACTTGAGCTGACGAAAAGCGGCGTGAAGCTGGACCGCGATAAGCCCGTTCTCCCTGGGACAGAAAAAAACTAGTACTGTGTCCCTGATGAAATTTAGTACGGGCCTGCCGGTAATTCGCGCAGGCCCGTTTTTTTTTCGTAATCCAGAAGAAGCACCCACAAGCTTCGCTTGAAAGTGCCACCCGTTTTGGATCTTAGTTATAGGGGTTTTATGGTTGACGGTTTTGAACAATGTGTTCTTGGGTTTGTCCGGTCGGCGGGACTTATTGGAGGTGGGAGTAAAGTTCTTGTTGCGGTTTCCGGGGGCGCTGATTCTGTTGCTCTTTTGCGGGTGATGTGCCAGCTACGGGATGAGGGTGCGTTGGAATGTGAAATCGCAGTTGGGCATGTTAATCATGGATTGCGCGGGGCGGAATCGGATGGGGACGAGGGGTTTGTTGTCGATGCCGCGGAGGAATTGGGGGTTGAGGTTTTTTGCCGGCGAGTCAATGTTGCCGGGTATGGTAAAGAAAAAGGGCTTTCTGTTGAGACGGCTGGTCGGGTGCTGCGGATGCAGGCGCTTTTGGAGATTGCCGAAGCGGAGGGATTTGGGTGTGTCGCCACCGCTCACCATATGGATGATAATGCTGAGACTTTGGTGCATCGGCTTGTGCGCGGGTGTGGTTTTCGCGGGCTTGGCGGGATTTGGCCGGAGAGGTTTTTGAG
>VRUF01000017.1:0-2177 GCA_019456245.1 Planctomycetota bacterium
TTTACCGTAAGTCCTTTATCTACAAGGGCTGCCGATCCCATAGCTACTCTCAAAGTGGTTCCTGAATTACCGACATTGATTGTCCTGCCCTCAGGCCGTATTTTCCCACTTGTTCCGATAATTTTCCATGTTTCTGCACAGGAAGTGTCGATAGTAGCTCCCAACCCGCGATAACACTGAACTGCGCTAAGCGTATCGCTGGAAATAAGCGGATTTCGGATTATACTTTCACCTTCGGCAAGCGATGCGATCGCAATTCCTCGGATAGTGTGTGATTTGGATCCCGGTATCGAAACCGTCCCGCCAAGAGTTGATTTGCTTGCAATAAGTTTCATCTGTTACTGACTTTCATATAAAAATCATAAATTTTTTTTCGCAAAAAACTGCGATAACGAGTGTAAAACAGAGTTTTAGCCATTTAAAGGCAACCGTTTGCCAAAGTATATTTATGCCGATCTCCATAGCTTGTGATGGCGGGCGGAGGTCTATTTACTTCAAAGACTATAAGGTGTAATACTCTATATTTCCAGTCAAAATTGCCCATCGTTAGCAAATTCTGACGTTTTTAGTGCGAGACACCGTTAAGTAGTAAAAATTGCACTAAAATTCCAAGTAAATTACTTAAAGTGCCAGTCTCAGGTGTTTTTGACATGTAATAAAGAAAAGTGTTTCAAAAATGAAAAATTTCGAAAAAAACGAACATAGCAAAATGTCTGGTCGTACGGGTGGTAGCGATTATCCGTTCAGTATAGATAGTTTGAGTAATATGGGACGTGCCGACCTCTCTCTCTTTTTTTTTCACAAACGTCCCATAATATCACGGTAAACGGTTTGCTGATTTGACATTCTGTTTCCGTTTTTGCTATACTTAGGCTAATACTCGTAACGGTCTCTTTCCGATAAGAAATCGTTGTTCGGCGAGTTTTGGGGCATGGTGTGCGTACACCGACACCATGAAGCTTAGATCTCTGCCTGATTTGATTTATTTCAGATGGTTTCAGTTGAGCCAATGGCTCATTGGTGTCAGTGATATATACGTGTAAAGGAAGGCAAAGGATGCGAAAACTCAGCAATTTTCATTCGGAGGGTGTTATGCACCACAAAATTTTGTTCTGCGCATTAACCATTTCTCTTCTTACGTGCTCTATTTTTGCGGCACCTCTTTTCGTTTTGCCTCCTGGTAGTACGCCTCCTGGTACGCCTCCTGGTACGCCGATTCTTCCGCCGTACTACTCAACGATTCAGGCTGCTATCGATGCCGCTTCTAACGGTGATGATGTCATCGTTGAGGCTGGTACCTCCTTGGTGCCTAATTTCTACCCCGAGAATATAAACTTCAATGGAAAAGCCATTACTGTACGAAGCGGCGATATTGTCAACCTTGCTCTGGAAGGTGACCCCAACACCACTATCATCGATGGCGGCTCGGCGGGTTCGGTAGTTACCTTTGAAAACGGCGAAGGGGCAGGTAGTATCCTGCGAGGCTTTACGATTCAAAACGGCTATGCCTATTACGGTGGCGGTATCGAATGCTGGAGTGCGTCACCTCTAATTGATAATTGTATTATTACTGACAACACAGGTGTTGACGGTGGTGGCGGTATCGACTGCTATGAGAATCCGGCCCCGACTATCTCTGATTGTGTTATAAAAAACAATTTTGCCGGTATAGAAGGTGATAGTTATTTCGACGGTTATGGCGGCGGTATTTTATGTTATGAGTCAGACCCGGTAATTTCCAACTGCCTGATTTATGGAAACGAAGCCGAATATGACGGCGGTGCCATTTTTGCCTATGCGGCCTTTAATGTCAATATTACAAACTGTACGATCGTAAACAACACGATTACCCACAATGCCACACCATACGGCGGAATTTATGCCAATGACCTGTCAAGTAACATAAACATAACCAGCTGTATACTCTGGCAAAATGGCGAGGATATTTTTGGCGCCGGCTGTCTTCCTGTCAGTTGTACTTTCTACTCTTCCACTATTGCCGCTACAGGTTCCGCTGGCGATTCATACGATCCCCGGTTCCGGAAGGGCTTTTATGGAGATTTCTATCTAAGTTCCGAAGACGCAGGCCAACTACCTCCTTATAGCCCGGCTATCGATGCCGGCTTAGGTGCCAGCACGTTTTCTACTGCCTATACGACCGCAACGAAGAACGTACA
>VRUF01000017.1:2187-12665 GCA_019456245.1 Planctomycetota bacterium
CGGTGATGTTGATCGAGGCTATCATTACCCGATTAGCGATACATTAAGCAGCGTTTCGCTGACCACATCGGCAGCAAATGGAACTGCTTCGTTTAGTGTTATTACAGTTCCTGCTCCTGCCGGAGCTGACCCTTGCAACTTGGTGCAGTTTTCCGAAGTGATAGTCATGATCGACGGTGGTTTGGATGATGCTTACAAAGTGATGGGCTGGGATGTTAATGGAGAATTCTATCCCTCGACCTTGGAAGAACGCGAAGTAACTATGAATGGCGATCAGGACGTGATTCTTGTACTTCGGGACAGCCTCCAGTTCGAACTTACTGCTTCAGTAATCGCCGGTGTGGGAGATATTGTCGATCAAAATGACGTCTCTGTTGTGCCCGGCCCAACGCTGCAGTATGAAGGCAATGTCAGGTTAACCGCCGTTTACGATGCCAATAATTTGCATATAGGTGAGTGGACGATCAATGATGAGGTTTATTCGGGCGGGTCGGTTCCGTTTATTGACGTGTATATGGACGGTCCGAAGAATGTAACGGTTGAGTATTTGCCCAATTCCGGACGTCTTTCTGCCCATGTCATCGTTGACAGTTATGGCAATAAGAACGGTTGGGTCGAACCCACAAGAAAAACTGTAGATGTCTCCGGGGGGGACGTTACAGTACCCATTACCGCTCATCCAGATTTTGGTTACCGGGTCAAGGAATGGACCGGTACAGATAACGATATATTGAGATCAAACGAAAACCATGCGACTGTTGTATCTGAAAAAGTTACGGTAACGGTAGAGTTTGAGCCTGCACCACGTCAATGGGTTGAGGTGGTTGTCATTGACAAGGGCGATGGTGTTCATGGAAGCGTTGACGGTGTTCGTTTGGATGGAACCCCAATTATTGGAGCAAGCGGCTGGTATTATGAAAGCGAGCTTGTAGACCTCGAGGCACACCCCAATGCGGGATACATTGTAAGCAGATGGATCGGAACGGATAATGATGGGATAACTGACCCGAATAATTTCCTGACGGTTAAGCCGATGAACAATTATGTAATGATCGAATTTGATCCGATTGGTCGTCCCGATGGTGATATCTGGATTGAGGATGCTACTGGCACTCCTAAGCCTACAACTTATACTTTTATACAGGATGCGATTGACGCTGCTGTCAGCGGCGTACTGAACGATCCGGCTGATCGTTACAGCGGTCTTTCAACTCCGGGTGAAACAGTCGTGGTTGCAAACGGTACCTACAGCGGCGCTGTCAGTGCTAAAAATATGGATCTTAATTTTAACGGAAAACTAATTACAGTTAAAAGTGAACTTGGGCCTGAGAAATGTATCATTGACGCTGGTGGCCTTGGTCGCGGTTTTATCTTTGACCATGACGAAGGTCCTGAGGCTATTGTTGAGGGCTTTACGATCATAAACGGAATCGCCGATGACGGCGCAATCGGAGCCGGCGATAACGGTGGTGGTATCCTTATTGCCGGCGGTGCAGAGCCGACGACCCTTGTTACCGGCGCTGCAGAGCCGACGATCAAGGATTGTATTATCTATAATTGTGTTGCTGTAGGTTTAGGTGGTGGTATCGCCATTATTAACAACCTGCCGGTGACCTTCGACCCTAACGAGCCGGGCTGGGAGTACGACCCTGAGAATTACGATCCTGAAGATGCTAATTTTGTACCTGTTTGGCCGATGATTATCGATTGTCATATCTACGGTAACTCCGCGGATGAGGGTGGCGGTATCGGTTTATCTAATTCTAACGCGATAATTACCGGAACTGTCATCGGCGATCGCCATATGGACCTTAACATGGTTGATCCTCCTTCAAGACCGTTGCCGCTATTCGGTAACCTTGCTGATGGTAATGGTGGCGGTGTTTTTTGTGAGGGTAACGGGTATACAGCACCGGAGTTTATCAACTGTCTTATAGCGAACAATGCTGCATCCCGAGGCGAAGGCGGTGCGGTTTATATTGATGTATGCCCGGCCTATTTTGCCTTTTGTACGGTAGTTTATAACTATGGCGACACGGACGATTATGGCGGTTTCGTAGGTAACGACCTTGCGACGGTGCCGGAAGACCCTGACGACGAAGATAGTGACGACAGGGTGCATATAACACATTGTATAGTATGGGGTAACGGTGTAAGTATTGTAGACTGTGATTACGCTGACTCATACGTAGAGGACGACGAAGACGAAGATGACGATCCCGACTTTGATACAGGCCCCAATGGAGACTTCTATCTGGGTAACCGTTTTATCTCTAGTACGGGGATATTCTTAAACAGTCCCTGTATAGATGCCGGTGGCGATGATTTCTATGGTGATACTGTAGGTGACTATAATTTAGATCTCAATCTGACAACCGATATAGCAAACATGCCAGACTTGGCGAAAGCAGATTACGGTTTCCACTTTAAATCTTCGACTGCTCATATGCTTCGCACGATCAATCTATCAATTGATGACTGGAATCTGGATGGTAATGGCTATGGTGAGCTGCGATACTGGTTGCCATATCATGAGGGGTGGTGGCCAGGGTGGTGGTCAGGGGAGCCTATGGGTACTGTTACACTGGATAATACACCTGTCATTTTCCAGATTGCTTTAAGATATAGCAGTTTGGGGAATTTTTGGGACGAGATTGAGTTGTTGGCCGTACCAGATCAAGGCATGAGGGTTCATGAGTGGATGGGTACGGATAACGACCTTTCTTTTGGGTCACTTAACAGTGTTTCTTTTGATTTTGATGTGTTTGCGAGTGTTTCCTTTGAAGTACTTCACAAAAATACGATCAATTTCCCCGGCGAACGGGCGTATGTTTCATTGCAGGATGCTATCGATGATGCCAGGACCGGCGATGAGGTCGTTATCGAGGCTAATACATATGTCGGAACAGGTTATTTAGTCTCTTACCGTGGTATAACCATTAGAAGTACCGATCCTAATGATCCTGAAGTAGTAGCTCAAACAATAATTGATTGTGCAGGTCAGGCCGCGCGAGGGTTTACTATCTCCGGTTCAGAACCTGTGACGATAAGCGGCCTTACTATACAGAATGTGAGTTACTTCGTAACTGGATTGAACGGGGGGGGTGACCGTCCCGCCGGTGACGATGGTGGACCGGGATTTCCGGCCTGGGGTGGCGGGTTCTATCTTAGTGGTGATCATATAATCAAAAATTGTGTTATTCGGAATTGCCGTATAACCGGCGGGCGGGGTTTTGGCGGAACAGACGGTAAACTGGGCAATGATGATCCAGATAATCACGATATGCCTGACGGTGGTTTCGGCGGTAACGGCGGCGATGCTATGGGAGCGGGTATTTATGTCTTTTCCGGCAGTCCGCAGATTCTAAATTGTACCATTGACGACTGTACAGTTACAGGTGCCGATGGTCTAGATGGCGCCGACGGTGACGACGACGACGGTGATAATGAGAACGCAGTTATTTCTACCGGTGGCCGCAGTGGTGCAGGCGGCGGCGCTATGGGTGGCGGTATATACTTTAACTATTCAGGGGGTTTTCCGGTTATCAGGAACACTACGATTTCAAACTGTATTGCTCAGGGAGGTACCGCTGGAACGGGAGGTGCGGGAGGACACCATTCAGCAGGTGGAACAGGCGGTTTACCGAGTCAGGCACTTGGAGGGGGTATTTATATTGCAAGAGCCAGCCATTTGGCAATTGAAGGCTGCACGTTTAATAATAACATAGCCAAGGGCGGCAGGGGCGGTGATGCCGGACAACCATCCGGAACGCCTGCCGGTGCATTTGGCGGCGGAACATCTGCCGATGCTATGCAGGGAGATGCACGCGGGTACATAGCCCATAGCACGGGGTACGTTGATTTGCCGGGATATGGAATCATGTACGTGTACAGCGGTAGTAGCATATTTTTGCCGGGACTTGGATCTGTGTATGTATCCGAGGATGGCGATATAATGCTGGGAGATGAACGCGGGTATACATCCAAGGGCGGCGGAGTTTATTGCGATAAGAGTAGTGATTTTGAAGAATTGCAAGTTGATTTTACGGACTGCACTTTTACCAGTAATGAAACATGGGGCAGCATAAGCGGTCTTGGTTCGGGTGGCCACGAGTGGGAGCCTCGTTATAACTACCAGTTACCGAGTTATGGCGGTGGTGTTCACTGTGGACGGGGATCAAATACGACATTTGCAGATTGTCTTGTCAACAGCAACAAGACTACGGTTGACGCGGAATTGCTATTGCCTGTCGATCCTGATGTTGAACCAGATCCTGATGTTCCGCCGCCGCCTCTTTTATATTACAGCGCCTCGCAGTATATCGGTTATGGCGGCGGTATCTGCGGAGAGCAAACGGGTTCGATGAAGATTACGGACTCGCATATTGCGGCAAACGAATCACCTATTGGCGGTGGCGTTTACAGTTTCGAAGGAACGGTTACCGGCGACGGAGAATGGGAGTTTAATCCTCCGCTTGCGCCTTATTTTAATGTTTACATTCCGTTTGTACCTCTTTCGCCATACGGTTTTCATATTAGTGATAGCAACGTCGTTGACAATATAGCCACTGTCGGCGGCGGTCTTTATGTGATCGACTCTTATCTTTTCGAGGTAAACGATGTTACAGTAAGTCGTAACATTGCCGATCCGCATACTCTCGTAGTACCTTCACCGGAGTTTACAATGGGCCGCGGCGGCGGTATGTTCATACATACAAGTGAAGTCGCGATCAGGAACAGTGTTATTACGGAAAACCGCAGTTCCGGTACGGGCGGCGGTATCCTGTTTGGCGGTCATCGGGAATCACTTCTCTGGCCAATGACTGTTGAAATTGTTGATGTTACACCACAACTTCAGAATTGTCTTGTTGCCAACAATATGGCCGAAAAAGGCGGCGGCGGTATCATCGTTGCTGACTGGGCGAGTTCGACGATCTCTAACTGCACCATTGCCGACAACACTGCTACGGATCCAAATGGATTTGGTGGTGGTCTCTCAGTGGCATCTGCCGGTGACACAAATGTCGACAACAGCATCATCTGGGGCAACACTGGCATCAATGGCTCGCAGATCGCAGTGACCGGCAACGGCGTCGGGCCTTCGGAACTCGATATTACATTCAGCGACATTTACGACTTCAAGGAAGTTGAAAACCCCGTGGCAGATCCGTCAGCCAAGGCTATTCGTACCGGATTTGATTTGTACTCGCTGGAGAAAGATAACATTTTTTCGAGTGCGATGGTTGACATCGGCTTTACGATCAACTTCCTCGGCACAGAGTATTCCACCCTGTATGTCAACAAAAATGGTAATGTGACATTAGATGCGCCGCTGACGGAATGGACTCCGTTTGAATTGACGACCAATCTCGACATGTCCATTATCGCCCCGTTCTTTGCCAACGTTGATACAACGAGTATCGATTCAGACGTCGTCACTTATGCTTACGGGACGGGCATAGTCGACGGTCGTAATGCGTTCGGTGTCAATTGGGTCGATGTGGGGTATTTTGCTTCGCATTCGGACAAACTCAACAGCTTCCAGCTCATTATTGTCGATCGCTCTGACCGCGCTCCAGGCGATTTCGACATGGAATTTAACTATGACAAGATTCTATGGGAGACCGGCGATTTAAATGGTGGCATAAACGGTTTCGGTGGAGTATCTGCTCGTGCCGGCTTCTCCAATGGCAGCGGTCAGGTGGGCACCTTCTATGAGTTCGAGGGTTCGGGCATCAATGGTGGGCTGCTTGATACAAATCAGGAGACGGGCCTGATTCACGACAATTTCAACAGTCAGGTATTGGGAAGATACGTATTTTCTGTAACCCGCGGTAAACCCACGATGCCGAGCATAGCGATCTATGTTGACGGCGGCGGATCGATGGTGCACAACTGGGACGGTGACACTCACATATGGGATCCAAGTACGTACAACATTCAGGATGATCCGAACTTTGTGGCTGGCTACTACCTCAGAGCGAATAGTAATTGTATCGATAGGGGAGAACCCGATGCGGTGGACGTAGGACTGTCGGATCCGTACACTACGCAGACCGATGGTACGCCCGATGCAAACGAAGTCGATCTTGGGTACCATTACAGCGAGGGTGCGATTAAATATGAACTGATTGTCGAAATCGATCCGGGCTCCATAGACGGGCGTCACGGAGGAGTCATTATTAAGGATACTGACGGGGTTACTTTTGTACCGTTGTCTTCTGGCGAGGCAGAAGTCTATGAAATCGTGGCCGGCACGGAAGTGACCGTAACGGCGGTTCCGGATTCCGATCCGAACTACAGGGTGCGCGAATGGATCGGAACAGATGAAGCGCCTGCGTGGCAAGATCCGAACACCACATTTGTGGTAAACGCCGACATTATTATCGGTGTTGTGTTCGAGCGCGACGTCAAACGCAACCTTCTTGTTCCCACCGTATATGCGACGATCGAGGAGGCCGTTGCCCTTGCCAGTTCGGGCGATAACATCATCCTGGATCCCGGAGAGTACAATATCTCCGAACCGAACGGGATCGACTTCGAAGGGAAAAACCTTACAATCATGTCCGTCGACCCGGACGATCTTGTGAATATTGCCGGGACGATTATTAATTGCCAGGGAACCAGGTTCCAGTCCAAGCGTGCCTTCCACTTCCATAACCGCGAAGATCATCGTTCCAAAGTTTACGGTATTACCATCACAAATGGGTATGCCTTCAGCGAACGTGGCGGCGATGAGGTGTTGCCGGGTGCGATGTGGCCGGGTGCGATTCCGCCGAACTACGAACCTGGCGCTGACCCGCCGACGGTATTCCGTGCCCCATACGGTGAAGATGCCTTTGGTAACGGTTATGGTGGAGCGATCCTGTGTGAGAACGAAAGTTCACCTACATTTGAGAACGTGGTATTTAAGAACAATATTGTCACCGGTGCCCAGGGTGGGGACGGTGCCAACGGATACGGATGGCCATTTCCCGATCCTGATCCTCCTTATAACAACGCGGGTGACGCACAGCCCGGTGGTCACGGCGGTCACGGATCCGGTAACGGTTACGGTGGTGCCCTGGCCTGTCTGCAGCGGAGCGAACCGAATATCATAAACTGTAGGTTTGAGAACAACCAGGCCCGCGGTGGAATGGGCGGCAACGGCGGAAACGCCGGCCCAGCCGACGGCGGCCATGAGACCTGTGGTGGCGATGGCGGCTCGGCTATCGGCTTCGGCCAGGGTGGCGCCGTTTACTTTGCCACCGGTTGTAAACCCACAATTACTGATTGCAATTTCATCAACAACAACGCATTAGATGGACTTCGCGGCAGCGGCGGAACAATGACCGAAGGCACTGCATGGGATAACGACTGGGAAGCACATGACGGCAGCAACGGTTGGACAAACACTTACGGACGTGTCTGGGGCGGAGCACTCTATTACGGAAGTAATTGTGGTGTAGACATTACAGACAGCAATTTTGTCGGAAATTTGGCATCCGAGTCCTATCTGGGAACTCTTTCGTCATACAGCAACACACGCGGCGGAGGCATCTTCTCAGATCCGGGCAACATTATTAGCTTAGAGAATTGTGATTTTGTGGAAAATATCCCCGGTGCAGTTTATGTGCATTCACGCTGCCAGATTGATCTGGAAAATTGTACATTTAGTGAAAATACCAATCCCGCAGCAATATCCTCCGATACACCTGGGGCACTGTATCTGGGCCCGAACCCGGAAAGCCTTCCGGTTAAGATTATCGATTGTGGTTTCTACGGTAACTCCACTTCTGCCAACGGCGGTTCCGTTGTTTGCATGGGTGACGCTGAGTTAGCCAACTGCTCGTTCGGTGGTAACATAGCGAATGGTTATGGAGGAGCATTCTACGGTTACGAAGACCTGGATCCCAACAAGATTGCCATATTACTGGACTTCCAGAACTGTACCTTCATGGATAATGAGGCTGTATATGGTGGCGGACTATATCTCAGGGAATTCGACGCAACAATTAACAATTGCTATTTCATTACCAATAAGGCTGACAAAGGCGGCGGCTTGTTCCTGGCCGATGGAATAGTCGAGTTTGATGGCGGAATGATGCGTGGTAACCTCGCTTCATCGAAGAACTATAGCTTTGGCGGCGCTATGGCTTGTGTCGCAACGGAGGCGACTATCGAAAACTGCGTTATTAAAGACAATGTCGTCAAGATTACCGGAAATGTCGTCGGCGGTGCCGAAGCTTATGGCGGCGGTATCATGTTCTACGGTGCCGATGTACGGATTACGCAGACTATAAAGAACTGCCTTTTCACTGGTAACCGCAGTTCCTATGGCGGTGGTGCTATCGGCTGTAATCTCTTTGTGGAAACAGAGATAGACAACTGTACGTTTGACGACAACGATGCGGTTTTGTTCGGTGGTGCCCTGTTCTGCGACTGGTCGAGCCATCCGAAGATCAACAATTCGATATTTACCGGCAACGGGCACCATGCAATATATGAAGAAGAGATCGGCGGGGATTCACAGGTAACGTTCTCCCTGTTCAACGATAATCTGGGCGGCGATATCTATGACGCCAAGACCGACGCAAGCTACACCGGCAAGGATAGAATCAACACGATCGACGGCAACCACGACAATATCGACGGCAACCCGAACTTCGTCAAAGATGATCCGTTAGGTAATGGTCCGTTAGGTGGTTATTATCTCAGCCATGTTGATACGGGTCATAATGCCAACAGCCCATGTATAGATGCAGGCGATTCCAATACGACACATCTTGTGAACGATCCGAATTACACAACACTTATTGACGGTGCTACTGACGTTCTTAATGTTGATATGGGTTATCACTACGACAATCCTAATACCTTGCAGGAATTCCAGTTGACGACCTCGGTTACCGGTGGGAATGGCTCGATCACGCCGGCGTTCGGTACGTATTACAGCGACCAGGTCGTTACGGTCACTGCAAAACCGGGGGCCCCATATTATGTGAAATCCTGGGGTGGCGGGACGCTAAACGACAGTTCCAGAGAAACGACCAACATTGTTATCATGGGCGCCGGCAGGCATGGCACAGATACCGCCAGGCATATTACTGTACAGTTTGCTCAGCGGAGGATTCTAGTTGTTGGAAGTCAGGAAGAGTACACGTCGATCCAGAGGGCTATCGACGATGCCTTAAGCGGTGATGTTGTCATGGTGAAAGAGGGCACGTATGTTCCAAGTGAGTGGCATGATTCGCTGACTTTCTCGAACAAGGACATAACACTTACGGGTTTCGATCCGGATGATGAACAGACAGTTGCCAATACTGTACTGGTTGACTACCACCTCAGCTTTTCAAATGTCGGTCCTGACACAGTCATCCAGGGGATTACTCTTCGCCAAAGCCGCATGCGTCTGGTCAGTTCTTCGCCGAAGATCCGTAGCTGTAATTTTGTTGACTGTAGCTGGCATGGTGGTAATCCCCCTGACGGCAAGAAGAGCGACGGTCACAATGGTGGAAGTCTCCTCGGTGGTGCGATAACTATGTTTGACAGTTCACCTGAGATATCGAATTGTAAGTTTAAGAATTGTTCTGCTACCGGTGGTGATGGCAGTGACGGTGATGACAACCTCGGTGAGGATCATTTTGAAGGATTTGACGGCGGATGGGCCGGTCGCGCCTATGGTGGTGCGGTATGTGCAGTATGGAACAGTGACCCGAACTTCACGGACTGTGTATTCGATAACTGCTATGCTCGCGGCGGCAATGGTGGTGACGGTGGTGACGGTGATGATGAAGATGGTGTCTGGTATTACGGCGGCAGAGGTGGTAACTGGACATGGGCAGACTCCATTGAAGAATCACACTACTCGCTTTTCTGGGACGGCTGGGAATGGGGCGACAAGTACACCTTCGCCGAAGGCCTGTTGGATGAGTATATGTATATGTATATGTATGGGTATGGGTGGAGCGGTGGGGCGGATGGGTATGGCGTCTTTTTGGGTGGTACCTATGACCCGTATGACGCTTACTATGATTACTGGAAATATACCGGTCTTGGCGGCGCCTTCTATTGCGAGGCAAACTGCTCGCCAGTATTCACGCGCTGCACGTTCACCAACAACAATTCATACGGTGGCGATTGCGGCCTCGGTGGTGAGTGGGGTGGTGGCTACATATATCCGGGACCGACACGTAAGCTGGACATTGATACTGCTGGTGGTGCAATCTATATAGGTTCCGAATGTACTTCTTTGTTCCAGGATTGTCTGATAGCATATAATAGCGCTGATACGTCCACTGTTGAAATTCCGAATGATTATTATGTCAGCTTCGGCGGTGGTATTGCCATTGAGGACGGTGCCTCATCGAAGTTTATTAATTGCGAAATCAAGAACAACCAGGCTTGCGTTGGCGGCGGACTATACTGGGGCAATTCCGATGTGACGATCGAGGACAGCGACTTCGTTGAAAATGTTGCCTATCACGGTGGAGGTATCT
>VRUF01000017.1:12675-24690 GCA_019456245.1 Planctomycetota bacterium
ATTCAACCGGTTCGATCACGTCGTCAGTTATTAGAGAGAACAAAGCTCAGTTTGGTCAGGCGGTCACCACCGAATACGGCGTGTTCGGACAGGGCGGTGGTTACTACTGCCTGTCCTCTCTGGTGGACATCGACGTGTCCAGCTTTATCGAAAACGAGGCGGTCTCCTCCGGCGGCGGTATCTACCTCGGCGGAAGTGACCCGGAACTTGCCTTTAGACCTGTGCTCTCAAACAACCTCTTCGAAAGCAATCAAGCCGGATGCGACGGTGGTGCGATCTCCTCAAACTGGTACGCCGAACCGCTTATCGTAAACTGTAACATACTGAGCAATATCGTTACCGGACGGACAACTGTCGATGGAATCGGACACGGCGGAGCGGTATCGGTTAACTACAACAGTCTTGTAACAGTCAAAAACTCGATTGTCAGGGACAATGTTGTAGAGTACGGGTTGGATATACCCGAGCAGTTCTACCTCGGAGACATATCCAACGGCGCTGCCCTTACAGTCACACACAACAATATCTCAGACGAATCGAATTCGATCTTCGTAGAAGGCTTTGTACCCGATCCGTTCAATCCTACAAGACCGTTTAACGATAATCTCGTTTGGGACGTAAATACATTCATCGATGCAGACCCGCTCTTTGTCGAAGGTGTCTTCGGACCCTACTATCTCAGCCAGATTTCTGCTGGGCAGAGTGTAAACAGCCTATGTCTCGATGCCGGTGACCCCAACCTCCCGTTCGACATCGCGCTTTATACCACCAATACTAAAAACACACCGGACGACGCACCTGTCGATATCGGTATGCACTACATAATCTCGCATAAGAAATATAGTCTCAAGGTCTTCGCCGAAACCGGAGATGGTGAGTGGGAAATAGACCCCGAAAGCCCTGATGGACTCTACGATGAAGGTTCGATCATTACGATAGTGGCCATTCCTGATGCCGAATACCGTGTTGCGGGATGGTCAGGTGGAACTATTAATGACAATGTTGGCGGAACAACAAATTCTGTTGTTATGAATTCCAATAAACTAATCGGAATCCAGTTCAAAATCCCGGTTACCCTCACTGTTCCCGGTGACGCCGATACTCTCCATGAAGCTCTCGATATGGCTAACAATGGAGATACTATTATACTTGGCGAACCACTCGAAAGCTTTGGTCTGATTATAGATAAAGAGGTTACTATAACAAGTACCAACCCTGATGATCCGACCATTCGGGAGATGACGGTCTTGTCATTCACTGGTGATGGACGTACCGTTTGGCATGGTGTTACATTCACCGAAAACGCAGGCCCCGGTACTGTTCTAAATGGCATAACGCTTCAGGGCGGCTCGGTTTACGCTTACGACGGCGACGTAGTAGATGGTGAAGGTCCGGGAGAAAACGGTGGCGACGGACCTTCCATAACAGGTGGTGGTATATACATCGCCCCTGGTGCCAGCCCCACGATAAAGAACTGTACCATTAGAAACTTCAGCATCCGCGCAGGTGACGGCGGTGATGGTGGTGATGGTGCGGATGGTCTCCAGGGCGGAAGAGGCGGTTGGGGCGGATGGGCAAAAGGCGGCGGGGTCTTTATCTCCACAGGCGCCAGCCCGACATTCGAGGGCTGCACAATCACCGATTGTTCCGTAACAGGTGGAAATGGCGGAAATGGCGGTGACTATGATGGTACTTCTTACATTACCGCAGGTTATGGTGGGCTCTGGTCAGACGCTGCTGCCTATGAGACCTCATGGCAGGCATGGAAGTACGAAGGTGACTTCAGGTACTACAGCGGATACGGCGGTGGTGTCTATTGCGATGTTGACAGTAAAGCAACGTTCATCGGATGTATCATAAGCGACAACGTATCAAAGGGTGGCGTAAGTGGTATCGGTGGAGATGCAGGAGGTGTTGCAAACTGGACCTTGCCGTATACCAGCTACGAGATATCAAGTTATGGTGGTGGAGTATACTGCTCCGCAGGTTCCGACGTTCAGTTTACCGATTGTATCATCACAGGAAATACCGCGACAAGCCTGACAGATAACTATGTTCTGGATAAGTCTCTCGGTTATGGTGGTGGTATAGCATTTGAAGATACGACTTTAATTAGTGTGATAAAAACTGAAATATCGCAAAACAATGCTTCCATCGGTGGCGGCGTATACTGGGAAAATTCAGATGCCGATTTTACCGATTGCCTGATCAATGAAAACACCGCTTACCAGGGTGCCGGTATCTATGGGGCCTATGGCATGACAACGATCAAGGGTTGCCAGATTACCAGGAACAAGGCAGGCGCTTTCGACGGAGAGTTTGAACCGCCGACAGTGATTGACCCAGGTACTCCAGAAGCCCCGGGAGAAGAAGATGTATTTAGCCCCGAAGAAATGGAGCAGCTTTTGGGAATCGCCGGAAAGGGCGGCGGTATTTACTGCTCCGGCATTATTGCCAACATCATTGACTGCCAGATAAGTCTAAACGCCGCAAGCGCCTCCGGTGGAGCTGTATACATCTCCGGTTCTTCGCTGGAACCGTCGAACATATTCAACTGTCTCATCACATACAACGAAGCTGGAAGAGACGGTGGAGGTATATCAGTAAACTGGTATGCAGTTACGGATATCACTAACTGTACCATTGCAGACAACGTGGTTACGGACGCGGGATTCGAGTTCGGATATGGCGGTGGTGTATACACTTCCTATCACAGCCATATAGATATTATCGACTCGATCCTATCGGACAATATGGCTCAGATAGGAAAACAGCTCAATATCGGCACAGGATTCAAGTACGATGTGAGACCTTCAGAAGCTACAGTCTCATACTCGGCGTTGTATGGCGGACGAGGTTTTGTTGTTGTAGATGCCAACTGTATTCTCAACTGGGTAATGGACGATCAAAATCCAAATATCGATACAAACATAGATCTAAATATTGATAATGATCCTCGCTTTGTTGATGGACCGCAGGGTACATTCTATCTTAATCAAGATCAACCGCTAAGAAGTCCATGTGTAGACGCAGGAAGCCAGATCGCCCTCTCTCCGGAGAGGTTTAATTTTAATTACACCACCGATCCGGAGGCAACTGTCAGTTCCTTCGATGCAGGAATAGTAGACATTGGTTATCATTACAAACTTTCGAGTGAATACAACCCGGATAAATGTAGAGTCTGTGACTTCAACATGGATGGTATTGTTGATTTAGTTGATCAGGCTGAATTTGCTATTCTATGGCTCGACGTTTGTGACGTCCAGGAGCTGGACTGTTTCGAAAAGGATCTTAACAGAGATGGGGTAATAGATTTGGGTGACATGAGCATATTCCTTTCATGCTTCCTCGTGAAAAATGAAAATTCTCCCGAGCCGAATCCGGCAGAATGGGCAGAAAACGGTGAACCCAGACCTGGTGACGAAAATCCGTTGACCACTGTCACAATGGAAGCTGAATCTGCCATTAGCGGATGGTGGGGCAGTGATGTATACTATTACTTCGAGTGTACATACGGTAAAGATAACGGCGGAAGCGACAGCGTCGAATGGCAGGCCTCGCCGATATACACGGATTATGACCTGATCGGAAATACGTCTTATGCATATATAGTCTACTATACAGATCCGAGCGGAACGGGCATTATTCCTCCGGATCCAAATCATCCGACTATAAGTAAGGGTTCGGTGGAGGCAGTGACTTCGACATCTATAGACATTGGAAAACCGGTACAACCTGTAGATCCGCTTAAGGCGGAGCAGACAATTGTCGCAGACTGGGCGTATGATGTTGCACCGAGCTTTACTTATACAGGACGACCGGCTAATGCATCATTGGCGGGAGATTTATCTCCGTCGATTACAATGTCCGCGGAACCGGCGATCGACCCTGAAGACAGCGGTGTGACCTATAAGTTTAGACGTAAATCACCGGATTCTTGGGTGTATACGTCGGACTATCCAATATGGATAGACGATGGTAGTGATATTGGCGGCCTCACAGAAGGTGTTACATATTCCTACACCGTACAATACATCGATAAATCTGGTAACCTGAATGCGGGTACCGAGTCGTCTACGGAGTCATTTATCGCAGGACTAATAATTCTCGACAATACGGCGCCGCCAACCCCAACATGGGTTAGTCCTGAAGTAAATGCGTTCGAATGCGATGGTGCAAGGGTAGCTGTCGGGGATTGTGTATCTGGCCAGGTAGGTACATGGATCAACGAGGCTCTGGCACAGATTGATCCGCTTGACTGGCCGGTAGATGCGACACAGGCAGAGAGGGACGACGTCTACTACCAGTTCAGGGATACTGACACCGGGTGGGAGTCACTATGGCAGACACTTCCGTTCATGCATGTTCAGGTAGATACTTGTACTGGTAGCCATACTTATTGGGTACAGGCGAGAGATTCAGCAGGCAATGAGTCCGGTTGGTCAGTAGAAACACGCGTTCGTACCCCTAACCCTCTTGTTTGTCAATAAAAGGGACAAGGGTAATAGCAAACAAAAAGGGCTGGAAGCAAAAACTTCCAGCCCTTTAAAATTGACAAAATCCAAAATGTCATAGTTTACGGTAGAAAGTTTTCGAATTTCATAGCAGCTAATCGATTTGCACCCCTGGCATTTGACGCACATTTGTTGCACAGAAAAATAGGAATTTTTCCGTGTTATACCCTTTAGGGTAATAAAATTCCGCGTTGAAAATCATAATGCGTTATTTGAAAAGTACTTACCCTCGCATTAACGCGCAATTTTTTAGTAGGATTGGTGTTATTTCTGCAATAATGCTCATCACTATATATTGACAATTACAGAGGAAGAAGCCAGGGATTTTTACGTCTATGCCAAGGATAGCATAGTTTTGGCAATGTCAGATAAGGGTACGATTTTTTCGGCGGCGTCTTTTTCTATAGCTTCCTTTGGCATTCCAAATACGACGCATGAAGCCTCGTTCTGTGCGATTGTATGTGCTCCGTTTTGCCGCATGCTTAACAGCCCGGTTGCGCCGTCGTTTCCCATGCCGGTAAGAATAGTACCTACAGCATTTGCTCCTGCGTACTTTGCGACAGAGTTGAACATCACTTCTACGCTTGGCCGTTGCCTACAAACTGGCGGTCCGTCTTTTACCATCACATAATAGTTTGCACCCGATCGCTGGAGCAGCATGTGAAATCCACCCGGCGCGATCAGAACCCTGCCTGGTATGACCCGGTCTCCATCGCTTGCTTCCAGGACATTGACGGCACAATCATTGTTCAAGCGTTGCGCAAAGGAAGTTGTAAATTGGGCGGGCATATGCTGTACTACCAAAGTTCCGGGTGCATTGGCAGGCATTGATGTAAGTACTTTCGAGAGCGCCTGGACTCCTCCTGTAGAAGCGCCTATAGCGAAAATCTTGTTTGTTGTTTCAGCGATACTTAATCGTCTTGATGAAGTATTTTCATTTTGTCCGGTGTTAGCGGTTTTCTTAATTTTGGCTCTTGAGGCGATTTTTATTGCTTCGACAAGTGTTGCACATGTCTCAGCGACGCTATATGCAGCTCCTGGTTTGCTTATGACTTCAACCGCCCCTGCCATTAGGGCTTCCATAGCTACCTTGCTGCCTTTGGGTGTTAGTGAGCTAAGAATGATAACCGGCATTGGGTTATGCTTCATCAATTTTCGCAGAAATGTTATACCGTCCATTCTGGGCATTTCTACGTCAAGAGTAATGACGTCGGGCTTAAGGGTCACAATTTTATCACGTGCTATGAAGGGGTCAGGGGCAGTTGCGATGACTTCTATTCCGCGATACTGATTCAACTGTTTGCTGAGTATTTTGCGAACTATAGCAGAATCGTCGACTATAAGCACTTTAATAGTTGTATTAAGTGTGGCTGGCATATTTCTGCGTACCTGTTTAATATTATAATTTATACCCGAGTTGACAGGTTATACATTGCGGTATTGACCCAATCTTTAAATCTCAGCACAACATTTGGGCGTTGTTTTTTGTTCATTTCTTCAAAGGCGAATTCGGTTTGGTGGCAAAGTTCGGACATTTCTTCAATTCCCATCATCGATGATTCGCCTTTTATCTTATGTAATCCCCGCCGAATAACGGCGGCATTTTCCTCCATGTCATTCTCCGCCTCGTATGCCAACGCAGCCTGTTCGATCTCGTCCAGCATCGAACTGGTCGACTCTATGTAATCTTCCAGCAAATCCTGGCAATCGGCGGGCAAATTTACGTCTTGCGGATCAGGCAAGGGGTCATTATTTCTTATTCCTGAGAAACTCTTAGTTGACACTGCGTGTCTCCCGAAAGATCTGTCCGGTTGATATTATTTAATTATCCTGCGTTACAAGTGTATTGTTTTCGACGGTTAGCTTAATGGCGATACAAAAGCCTTCAATATTTAATGTGCAGCTATTATTGTTCGATGTAAACATATCCCATTGCGTTGAGTTATCACAGCAGCTTACCTTTGGAACGGTGATGTCAAAGACATCTGCAGTTGACGATACGACCATGGGTAGAAACAATCCGCAGGTTACATTAGAGAGTTCTTTCAAAGCATCGAGAGCTGCCTGGTTACTGACATTGTCGATGGCGGCAATGTTTTCGGCAAGTGTTTTGCAAAAGTCCGTGCTGGCGATAATCTGAATAGTTCCCTTTTTCGCGCCTGTAAAATCTATTTCGGCCATTACGGTTTCGGTTGGGATGACCATGTCTTCGTCTTCCGGCGTAAGGGTCAAAAAGGCCATTGTTTCGAGTGCCTGCGTTAATGCCTGTGGCAGGAGGTTTTCTGCTTCTGTTTCCGATTTGGTCCAAAGTGTTTGTATCATCTCTTTGAACTCTTCCGGCGTAAACGGTTTGTGCAGATAATCCTTTACGCCTTCGGCCAAAAGATCCTTGATCCGGGATGTTTTTGATTCTGTGGAAATGACAATAACCGGGATTTCTTTTGTGGCATCGCTGTTTTTCATTTGATGCACCATTTCGTCGCCACTCATTTCCGGCATATTCAAATCTGTCAGAACTAAATCGACATCCGACTCTTCGAGTATTTTCAAAGCATTTGAGCCGTTGTCAGCGTCCAGAAATTCTCCGACGTCCAGATCAGCCATTTCGATAATGCGCCTTATTCTTTTTCGAGTTAAAGACGAATCGTCAACTATCAGTATATTCCAAGCCATGGTATAACTCCTGTAAAATCAATCAGCCTTAAATTATTCTTTTATAAGCTCTTTTCGAGGCCATTAGACCGTACTGTGACGGCGCCACTGGCAATATTCATGTACATATTACGAGGTGAAGAACCGCCGACATCCTCGGCATCAATAAACATTCCATGTTTCCATAGTATTTTTCTTATAGCCAGGTAATTACGCTTGCCAATGTCAAAGCCTTTCGGGCCTATGTCCATTGCCGCTCCGCCTGCTATCTTTACTTTCATTCTTTTTTTGCTTACACCCATTGACACTAGTTTTTCGATCAATAATTTCATTCCGGCATCGGCAAACATAAACGGTTTCTCTTTTGCTCGCTCCGGATCCAATTTTGAGTCCGGCAGTTGATAATGAAGCATTCCGCCGGTATGGATGGAAGCGTCGTAAAGGCACACCGCTATGCAGGAACCCAGTGAATGAGTTGTCAGGACATCGGCGGGGTCATTGGAGACTTTCGCGTCCGATACTTGTATTATTGTTCTTGTCTTTAACATGCCTAAACCTTAAACTATGGTTTCATGTAGATGGTCGGCTGAATATATTTAAACTTATGTTCGATGCCGGTTAATGATTCCGAATGTCCCGTAAATAAGATGCCGCCTGAATCCAGCAAATCCCAATACCTGTTTATCAAACGTTCCTGTGTAGATTTCTCGAAGTATATCATTACGTTTCTACAGAATATAAAGTCCAGCGGACCCTTTATGGGCCAATCATTCATGAGATTCAAGTATTTGAAGATAACGGTATCTCTTAGTTCTTTGCTTACCTTGAATGCTTTTCCGTCCCTATCGTTATGGGGTATCAGATACTTTCGTTTTTGATTTAAGGAGACGGGCGATACCCTTTCGGCGTCATATATGCCGGCTTTTGCGGTTTCAAGTATGCTTGTGGAGATGTCAGTCGCCAGAATTTTAACGTCCCATCGTCCTTGCCCCTGTGTGGATTCGAGCAGTGATATAGCTATGGAATAAGGTTCTTCTCCTGATGAGCATCCTGCACTCCATGCCCTTATTTTAAAATTGCTGTTTTTCTTTTTTTGTTCCATCAGGGCGGGTAAGAATCTGTCCGTCAGGAAATCAAAATGCTGTTTTTCACGGAAAAAACTTGTGAGGTTTGTACTAAGTGAGTCGATGAGTGTCGAAAACTCTCTTCCGGATTGATCATTCATTACATTTTCATGTATTCTGGAAATGTGTTGAATTTTCCGAGTCGCAGTCTTTTTGCCAGTCGTGCGCGAACCAGTTCCTTTTTTCCGCTATGCAGATTAATTCCGCAGTGCTTATAGACCATATCACTGATGCTTCGGAAGTCTCTTTCGCTTAAAGTTATATTTTGTGTGACTAGTGCCTGCATAAATAATATTCCAATAAAATCAGTTCTGTGCCAGTTCCATCAGTCCTGGTATGTCAAGTATCAAGCTTATTTTTCCATCGCCCATGATCGCTCCGCCGGATACTCCTTTTGTTCCAGCTAAGCTATCGCCGAGGCTTTTAATTACGACTTGCTGCTGTCCGAGCAATTCATCGACGAGCAGGCAACATTTTTTATTATTCTCTTCAACAATAACGAGTAGGGACTCTGTCGGGTCCTTTGTTTTTGGAATAGCACCGAATAGTTTATAAAGGCGTACGAGAGGCAGAAGTTGTCCTCGTTCCACTAGCATTTCTCCACGATTCTGCACAGAAGAAAGCTGCTTAGCTTCGGGTCTAAGAGTTCGTACAATTGAATTTATCGGGATAATATAACGATCGTTTCCTATCGTTACGATCTGTCCGTCAATTATCGCCAGAGTTAACGGCAATCGAATAGTAAAAGTACTTCCTTTTCCAGGTGTCGAACTGATGTCGATTTTGCCGCGGAGTGCCTCGATGTTCTTTTTTACAACATCCATTCCGACGCCTCTGCCGGATACACTTGTAACCTTTTGGGCGGTTGAGAGTCCCGCGTGGAAGATAAGTTTGAATATTTCCTCATCACTTAAATCGTGTCCAGATTCAACGAGACCATTGTCAATTGCTTTTTTCAAGATACGTTCTTTGTCGAGTCCCTTGCCGTCGTCTTCGATTTCAATGACAACGTTTCCGGCCTGATGAAATGCTCTAAGTTCAATTCGTCCTATTGGATCCTTTCCCGCTTTGATCCTTTCCTCTGTAGATTCAACTCCATGGTCCGCTGAATTTCGCACCATGTGGACGAGGGGATCGGCTATTTTTGTCGACGATATTTCGATCAAGCTCAGTATCCTCTCCTGATGTGACAAAGTTTATATCTTTGTCAGCTTTTTGTGAGAGGTCTCGAGTCAGTCTGGCCATTTTGTGGAATACAGAGGCGATAGGAACCATACGCATCGACATTGACAATTCCTGCAGTTCGCGAATTAACTTTCCCTGGTGACCGATCTTACGATTCAACTCGTGATCTGTTGATGTTTTTCCGTTTGCCTGTTCGCTGACCATTAATTGAGCGATCACTAATTCACCGGTCATGTTTATCAGATTGTCAAGCCTGGTGGTACTGACTTTTATCTTCTCATCGCTGGCATGGGCTTTTCGATTTACATTGTTTTGCGGAGCAGTGTACCCGGTTTTGGGATCATCTTTTTTATCTTCCAGGATGTCGTCGATTTTTTTATCGTCTTTCTCGCCCTGTGGTGTGTTGATGGCAATTTCTTCGACATCCTGTCCCTGGGCAGAAGCTTCTAATTTCATTAGTAAGGCCGGCAGGGATTGGTCTTGATGTATGGGATTTCCATTCTCTACAGCCTGCTTCAGTGCGGCAATCATTTTTTTCAGCAGATCGATCGATTCGAAAATGACATCAGTATTTTTACCGGTGAGAGCCAACTTTCCATTTCGTGCAAGATCAAGCAGGTTTTCCGCTGAATGTGCCAGTGAACCTATTTCGGTGAGATTTAAAAAACCGGCCATTCCCTTTATTGTATGAAACGCCCGGAATATCTGGTTTATTACCTCATTGTCATCTGGCTTGGCTTCGAGTTCAAGTAATGCTGTTTCTGACGATTCGATATGCTTGTAAGCTTCTGTGATGAAATCCAACACTAACGGGACATCGTCCTCGTCAATACATGTAGCTTCAGGAGAGGGGGCTTTGTCGTTTTCGCATTCCGGTTCCTGCGGAGGTTCGAGATCGTCTGTTGTTTTATCCTGTGTGATCTGTTCTATGCAATCTTGAAGTTCTGTGACCGTTTTTGATATTGACTCGATTGATTCGTTGGTATCTTCAACTTCCTTTTGAAGTATTTTCTGTAAAAGTTCGGATACATGGGAAGTTGTTCCTTTGGCCTGTTTTAGCAACTTGGCGGGTTCGTCTATCTCAGCGATATTTTTATCAATTTGTTCGATAATTGTCTGTAGATTTTCAAATTCTGACAGATCTGTATCGCTGAGCATATTTGTGCTATAGGCGGCCTGTTCCATGAGTTCAATTAATGTGTCTATATTCTGCATACCACTTTCTTTCTTTTTTCAATATGTCCGTCACAAAACACTACGGTCTATAGTATTCTCGGCGTTTACGGGGCGGTCATGCATTTCGGAAAGTACCTGATTTTGGCAGAAAAGTTTATGGCGGGATTTAGTTTGGCGCAAATATTGCGTGAAAAACCGGATATTTATCGGACTGAAGAAAGATGCCGTTTATCGGCCATAAAATTATTTCAGCGGTGGAGCCTGGTTGGTTTTTCCTACAGTAGAGATGTTTGGATCAGTGTTTAGCAGTGCTTTGAGGATGTCGAGTACCGTTACGAGTCCGGAGACCTTTCCCTGTTGGTCAATTACAGGTAAACAATGTATGCCGGATTGGTTCATGGTATTCATTATTGCGGTAAGAGATGTGTCCTGTTTGATGGTTTGAACTGGCTTTGTCATTATCCACTTAACTCTGATTTGCAGTGTGGCGTCGTCTGTTGGCCTTCTCCATTTGGAAAATATCGGTTTTAGATATACGCTGATTGTTCCTGAGATGTCAGAATCAGAAATAAGTCCTTCCAGTGTGCCGCCGGTTCCTACCATAATATAGCCGGCATCTGCTTGCTGCATTTTTGTCATAACTTGCTGGACAGTATCTTCTGGGTCGGCCCAAATCACTTGTTTTTGCATGACATCTTCGGCACATATCTTAGCACATATTGCCAGGTGTTCGCCGGGCAAATCCGCAGGTGACAGTATGATTCTTTGTATGGATTCTGAAACAAGTCCGTTGGGTAAATCCTCGGTCTCAGCCGGTTGCTGGGTATTGTCGATGATCGGTTCTGCCGGGGAGGTTGTTTGTTCAGCTTCGGCGGCAGGTTTTGCTGTTTCTTCCATTTCGGATTCAACGGTATTATCTACATCTGCTGTTTCAGCATCATCAACTACTGTATCAGCGGTTGCTTCGCGTTTGTGTTCTTCAGTGATACTCTCTTGCTGAGCACGCTCTTGAACTTTTGCCTCATCGTCAGTTGCGGCGGCCTTGTCTTCCGGTTCTTGAACTTTTGCAACCTCCTCAGTTGCAGCAGTATCCTGATCCTGAACCTCTTCTTCTGTTTTTTTATCTGTCGAAATGTCTTCTTTACTCTCAGCAACGGGGGTACTCTTGAAAATTTCGTCTTGAAAGATCACGCCGCAAAGGAATGCGGGGTAAGATTCAATTGTAATCTCATAAGGGATGAAAAGGAATTCCTGATCACTTGGCAGGCCTATGTTTTCTTCCGGATCTGACCATGGGTCTCCGACAAATGTGTTGGTTTGGACGAAGTGACCGTGACCTTCAAATTCTTCACGAAAAACTCTGT
>VRUF01000397.1 GCA_019456245.1 Planctomycetota bacterium
TCGGCTTCTTCTGTCAGCCTGTTCTTTTTTGATCTGCCGGATAGACTGACGATATGATCTTCTGAGACATTGGCCAGATACTGCTGCTGCCATGCCTGGAAGTCAGACGCATCGAATTCACAGTTATAGTCAACGCAAACCGGAATCTTTGTTTCACCGCCTGGACCTGTATTGAAACGCAATCTTGCATATGTACTTGAATCCTGGGCGACGATAGCCATGATAGACCAGTCGCAGGAGCCGAATACTCTTGTGAAGGTTTCTTCATCGGTACAGCTTGGCTGTGGTGAATTTCCCGGATGTGTATGGAGCCAGATGCGAGCGAATTGTTCGGGCTTTCTGCCTGCCTCTACCTGGTCCTCGAAATAGTCCGCGACAGCATCGTCGTCAAATGAGACTGAAACGGAAGTTACCTTTTGTTTTATCAGGACAAAATCTGTTACGAATAGTAAGTCATCAGCTTCGGTGATTCCAAAACCACCGACTTCGTTGTCCGTTATGTCACGCAGGAATACGAGTTTGGCCCAGGCTGTCGGACTGAATCGCAGACTTGGTGATCGGTGCTGTTGTTTCCTCATCAAATTCTTCATCTTCTTGTTCCTTTCTCTGCTCTTGGCAGTTGTTACATAATCCTTCTTCGTTAATACAATCTTTACATAATGTCTCGTTGCACTCAGGACATACCGCGGTGCAAGTACTACAAACAGGTTGGTTGCAGACTGGACATTCATAACTGCAGCCAAGACAAACTGTTGAATCACATATTTGGCAATATGTACTACAGCTCGAACAATAATCGTTGTTACAATCTTCGCAGTAATAACAATC
>VRUF01000398.1 GCA_019456245.1 Planctomycetota bacterium
ATGCAGGAATGACAAGCTTTATCTGGCGCTCGGCGTTTTTTTTCATTTATTAGTCGTTTCCAAGTCGATTTTTCTGATCAATTGTTTCCTTTCTAATTCGGCGATGGTTCTGAAGAGGCTGTTCTCTAAGCGGCGTTCCTGTAGTAGTAGGTTGTCGATAACCCTTGACTTTGAGGAATCCTTTACGGTTACATCGCCGAATTCGTGGTCAGGGGGGGGCAGAGAATCCGATTTGGGGGCAAATCGGGCACCGAGACCGGCGAGAGGGCTGGGATGACGGTTCCTGTGGGAGTGGTGGAGAGAGTTCAGGGCTGCGGTTTGGGCGCGGTTTACACGATTTAGACGCCATGTAAGGGTTACTATGCGTTGAACGAGGTGGTTCTCTATGGGGGTTTTGGGATTGAATTCTTCGATTAACTGGTCACTGTGAAGGTCGAAGTCGTCTCGTGATTCGCCTTTTATGAGATTTTGACTGCTTGTCAGGCCGTGTTTGAGGGCGTTCTGGGCGACGACGGTCTTGCCTTTGGGGGTTTGTGGGCCGGTTGATTTGCTTGCGTTTTGACGGTTTGCGTTGATCTGTTTTTCTGTTGCCATTTTTCCTCTCCATTTTAATAGCATGTTATCTTGATTGTTAAGTAAATATTATACTTTTTATGTTGTTGTGTGTCAAGGGGTTTTTTGGAAAAATTTTGCCACAGAGGAAAAAGAGGTCGACAAGGGCCACAGAGAAGAGATTTTGGCCACGGATTTACACTGATTTACGCAGATTTTATCCCGCAAAGGCGCTAAGGCGCAAAGAAAAGGGTGGAATTGGGCTGTTTTAAGG
>VRUF01000186.1 GCA_019456245.1 Planctomycetota bacterium
AGGGCGTTCTTCATTTCCCTGGTTGCACTGGTTATCATGATGCCATGGCAGATCGTGTTTGAAGGTGTCTGTCTCGGTGCAATATACACACCCGCAGAGTTGTTCGCCGGCTGTACCTCTACCGATTGCAACCCGCTCGTATGTCAGATACTTTACTTCCTAAGATTTTCAGGGATGTGGTTTCTCGTCTTGATCATGTTTTTAACGGCACAGTGCAGATCAGGAAAGTGGGCAAAAACAACACTCAAGCGGTTAGGCATAATCCGCTGATGAACAAGGAGCATTGCAGACACAGGGCAGGGGAAAAGACGGAACGCAGGCGCTAATAGACGTGATCAGGCAACTGGGCCCCGTTTCGCACAGTGAATAATCGCCCGATATTATATTTCCGAATAGGAAGAGGGGTCGTAATCAAGCATTAGGACAGGTTCAAAACCTGCGGGATTCTCATCAGTCCCCGACCGGTTGAACATCAGCGAACCCTGGCCCTGCAGTACCATAGGATCAGACGAATAGTTAACGATCGAACCGTTGATCGTCCCGCCTGCCTGTCCGGTAAAACGTATTCCAGCTATCGCAATGACTCCATTTATGATATTGCTTTGCCCTGAAAAATCGGCACTGAATCCGGGGGCAATAAGAAATGTTCCGGTTTCCTCGCGGATCCCGTCAAACTCTGCGCCTATAAGATCTCCTGAATCAAGACAATCTACCTGACCGCTAAAATTAATATTGTTATCGATAGACTCATCCCCAACTATCGAATCACCAACTATAATCCCCTGAACGACAGCTTTACCCGCAAACTTAACCTTATTGGGTTGCTCAATATACAAAACCCCTCTAATAGTTACATCGCCCGAAAAGGTAGGATTGGTATTGGCAGCAATTGTAACATTGTCGAGTGTCTCATTGTCATTTAGATAATCGTTCAGATTATTGGCATCTATTACATCGCCCGTTGCAAACTGCCTGAAATAATCCGTGTCAGGCACAGGAAACTCAACGGGATCAACATCCAATATAATATTACCTTCGGCATCTTCCCCGGTTTCTCCGCCGATCTCGGAATTATTTCCAACCTCGTATGTAGCAAGAGGATTGACTATATGAACATTACCGGCAACAGTGCCATGGTTGCCTATCTCAAACGCATTTCCGATAATTGACGTGTCGATAAAAACATCCGATTCCACTGCCAGGTTCACAGCGCCAAGTTCTCCCTGTCCGGTCATCAGCAAGGGACCCTTTGTTGCCACTCCGTAATCGAATACACTATCGGCTCTGACGGCTATATTAAAATTACTCCGTACTTTACGTTTGATCACTCCATTTCTACCGGTAACATCTGCCTGCCAGTAATCTGAAAACATAGTTATCTGCGCACTGAAATTTTCGGATGCTGTCGAATCAAGGGGAACGCTCGCCAGGGTAATTACGCTGCCCGTAACTGTTGCGGTCATATTCGTTAAATTTTTAACAGCAAGTTGGTTCTGTATACCGGTTTCTATCGAAGCAGGCACGGTCATATCGTTAAGAAAATATTTAACGACCTCAACGCCTGAATGAGTATTAACCAGCGCACCGTTTCCTTGCTGGTGGTTGTTGGCTATCTGTGCATTTGCCGAAGACATCGACAGCATCGCAACCGATAAAGACGCGAATATGACCATAAACATCAGGGCCAGAACCATTACAATGCCTTCACGATTATTGTTATTTGTTTGCCATAGCGTTTCCATCTTGATACCCCCGTATACCGCATAGTCTTAATGCATTTAAAATATGCAAAACAAGTTTATAAGAAGCAAGTTCCGGACAAAATGCCATTATATATGACCAAGAGACAACGGTACGCTAGTCCGATAATTGCAATGCATAGGTTGATATATGCAACTCTGGCCAGTTCCCGCAGGCCAGGAGAAGGGATGGGTATCGGCGATATTTTTTTGAAAAAAAACAGCTTTTCCAAAACGGATAAGCTGTTTGTTTGATAGAGTTAGCTTTTGTCTTTCATCGGGGTTAAGAAGTCCTGGGATCATCATGTCATAGTTAAGTGCGAACACATGAGCCCATCCGCTGTTCTCCGAATTGAACGCACCGCTTCTGGATGGCCAGCTTGCCGCCGCAAGATAACTGGGAACCAGTTTTCCGCCAAATATCTTTGGCCAGGCAAAACCGCCAAACACTTCCTGGAAATGTCCGCCTGCTCCGAAAGGGGCAGATCCTCTTTGAGGCGAATCCGGAAAACCGAAGTAGGTATAACCTATTTTATAAGCGGTTGCATAAACTTCATCGCCGCAGAGCATGCCTTTATAGTATGGCGTAACTGTCAACCATTCGCTGTCTTCGAAACCGCTGCTGTTGGCACGGGAACTCCAGACATATATACCAAAACCGCTCCCAAACAGGTCCAGATCGACGCTCGGCTGAAATGCGCTATGATTTTGACCATAAACATCGCAACCCCGCCATATGAACCGGCTGACGTAAGTTGCATCGACGGTACCGTGCAGTTTACCGTCAGATTCTGCCGCAGCAGACACCGAACAAACCGCAATAATGCTAATCAACAAAATCATCTTCTTATGTAAAACTCCCTTCAAAAAAATTAAAAAAAAGCAAACAGCCTCTCCCGTTTTTGCAAGAGCAAAATTGGAAAGGCTGTTTGTATTATATCGGACACGGCCAAAGGCCGAAACCACAACTAAAAACTACGAACTAAAAACTGTCGCGACCTGTCCTCCGTAGCTGGTTTCTTCGTAGCCTACGGCGAAGTAGAACAGCGAAGGATGGAAGCGACTAATCAGAACAGTCCCTCTACTTTGCCCGTGTTGACATCCACATCAATCCTTCTGTATGCAGGATTCGAAGCTGTCCCGGGCAAAAGTTTTATCCCGCCGGCAAGCGGAACAATAAATCCTGCACCCTTATAGACCAATATGTCTCTGATCGGCAGTATCCAGTCTTTCGGACGGTTTTTAAACTCCGGATCGTGCGACAGTGACAGGTGTGTTTTTACCATACATGTTCCGAGCTTGCGTGCCTGGGGATCGGCTTCGAGTGCTTCGGCTTTCTTTGTTGCTTCATTGGTGTATTCAACTCCGCTTGCCCCGTAGACTTCCTTAGCGATAAGTTCGATGCGTTCTCTAAGCGGTGTTTCCAACTCGTAGAGGAATTCAAAGTCGCTCTCCATTTCGCAGGCTTCTATTACGGCTTCTGCCAGTTCTACCGCGCCTTCGCCGCCCTTTAGCCAGTGTTCCGACAACGCTGCCAGTGCTCCGTTTGCTCTTGCCACCTTTTTGACCAGTTCGATCTCGGCAGGTGTGTCGGTATAGAAACTGTTTACGCAGACGACGGGTGTTACTCCGGATTTTTTGACTATCTCGATGCATGCGATAAGATTTTCACAGCCTTCTTCCACAAGAGCCAGATTTTCCTTGGAATATTCTTCGCTAAGTGGTGCACCCGGTTTCACAACAGGCCCGCCGCCGTGCATCTTAAGGGCACGGATAGTCGCTACGATAACGACCGCGTCCGGTTTCATCCCTGAGATGCGGCATTTGAGATTCCAGAACTTTTCAAAACCGATATCAGCTCCGAATCCGCTTTCGGTTACGAGGTAGTCCGACAGTTTACTGCCGATACGGTCGGCAATGATAGAGCTTTGTCCGATAGCGATATTGGCGAAAGGCCCGGCATGAACAAATACAGGCTGGCCCTCGATAGTCTGCAGAAGATTCGGATTGAGCGCGTCAACCATCCACGCCGTCATGGCACCGTCTACCTCAAGGTCGGCAGTGGTAACATCATTACCCTGTTTGTCATAAGCAACGACGATCTTGCCCATACGCTCACGCATATCCTTAAGGTCACGTGCAACTGCAAGAATCGCCATGATCTCGCTTGATACGGTTATCTGGAAGCCGGATTCCATCTCGAAGCCGTCCATCTTGCCGCCTTTGCCGATAACGATATTTCTGAGCGCCTGTGCGCAAAAGTCGATGGCCCACTTCATCTGAACGTTATTGGGATCGATATCAAGACGTTTCAGTTTACTCTTGGCAAGCCTCGCATCGTCATAGTTATGTTCATGCTGCATCCTCGAAGTAAGTGCAACCATCGCAAGGTTATGAGCATTCGTGATAGAATCGATATCGCCGGTTAATCGGATAGAAAACGGCGTAAGCGGAATACACTGAGCAAGCCCGCCGCCTGCCGCCGAACCCTTAATATTAAAAGTAGGTCCGCCGCTCGGCTGGCGAATTGCACCAACAACACGTTTATTTAGTTTACCAAGACCCTGTATCAAACCGATCGCAGTAGTAGTCTTACCCTCACCAAGCGGCGTCGGAGTAATCGCCGTAACATCGATATACTTGGCAGCCGGGGTGTCCTTCAGTCTTTCAAGGACCTTCATATAATCTACTTTTGCAAGGTTGGGACCATAAGGGATAAGTTCCTCGTCGGTAAGTCCAAGATCGTCTGCGATCTCCTTGATTGGTTTCATAGTCTCTTCGGCAGCTTCGGCAATTTGCCAGTCTTCCATTTTCGTTGGGTCAAGTTGCATAACTTTCCTTTCTCTCGAAATTAAATTTCATGGTCATTTAGCTCTCATCGTTCAACGTCAAAGAGCGTATATTTTTTTCGCCAATTGGCGCCCTTTTTCAGTCCTGAATTTCTCGTCCACAATTCGTTCGAGTTTACTTTTTCCCGCATCAGGAAAAACATCGCACAGATTCACAAGCCAGTCGCCATCCCATATCGCCTTAAATTCATCGGTCTCGACAACCTCTGCATCCTTCGCTGTATGATGATTCGCAATAATGCCGCAAACATGGTCGATTTTTTCCGGGCTCAATTCAAGTCTCTCAAGTATTTCCCTTGCCACCGGCGGCCCTTCAATCTCCTGGTATTTCGCCGAAGACGAACCGTACAACTCTTCCGACTTTTTTATACCGATATCATGCAAAATCGCAGCCGCACTCACCACAACACTGTCCGCATCGATGCTTGCCCCGATCTGTTCTGCATAGTCAAGAACCGCCATAGCATGATCGATCCTTCGCTGATCGTCGCCGAAAACACCCTTCATAGCCGCAATAACGTCATCGTAAAACGTCGAATCCAAACCCATCGTCCGATCCCCGATCCCTCGGATATTGTCCCAAATTTATGCAAACCGTCCCTGCGTGAGTAAAATAGCATCTAAATCCAAAGGAGGCAAGCGGAAAATTCAAACAACGCGGATATATACTCGTGAGATTATTATCCGCGTCTCCTTTCGCTCAGCAGAACTATATCGCGAAGTTGTTCAATATTTTTCGCACTGAACCACCGTTCCTCGAAACCTTCTTCGCTTACGATATGTGCAACCGTCATCAAAGCTCTCAGGTGATAATTACGCTCATCCGCAGAGCCTATCAGGAAAAACGCCGTACGAACAGGTTCCTGCAAATCCGAAAACACGATTCCTTTTTCACACCGTACGAGCAAAACCTGAAAAACATGTGCCCCTTCGACGATAACATGCGGGATAGCAAGCCCCGGTTTTACTATAGTGTTTGACTCTTTTTCGCGTTCGATGAAAAGCTCATAAATATCGGCCGGCTTCATTTTCAGCCGCCCCGAAAGTGCCTCCGATGCCAGCTCAAACAACTCGCACGCATCGATCTTCTTATTAATATCAAGAATATCGCAGTCCTTCACAAGAGAATCGAAACGGTCCGGTTCGATCTGATCTCGCTGCAAAGCGATCTGTTTAAGCTCTTCCTCGAGACCCGTACGCTGAATATTCCGCGAAACGATATTCTTCACCATATACACAATCGCAGACTGCCGGTCGATCTTACGCTGAACATAGCACAGATACCAAACCAACGCAGCCAGGCAAAATCCGCCCGTAAGAATAAGCGGAACCTTACCCATCTCCGCGATAAGGAAAACATAAGCGATGATCGTCACAATCGGCA
>VRUF01000187.1 GCA_019456245.1 Planctomycetota bacterium
CGATATCTGTTCGGTAACATTCATCGTCCCAAGCTCTGCCGTAAGAGCACCCCCAACCCTTCCGGCAAGCATAACCGCAGCAAGAACCGGTCCAAGTTCCTTGACAACAGATACATTAATAAGAACTCCGAGACGCTCTTCAAGCCCCATACCGGCAAGCTGGTCATAGGCATTGACCGCCAACACCATGCCGACAAACGCGCCGGTAATCATAATGACCGGAACACTGTGAACGCCGATAATGTTCATCTGGTTCCATATCAACGGATAGGTTTTGGGCTGAAAGATCGAAGAGAGGCAACATTTCGCGCTGCGTCCGCCGAACCGGGTAAATTTGCCGGCATTGTGGATCTTGTCGATTGTCTTTATGCCTATAGTTTCGAGCACAGCAGTAGTCCCTTCAATCTGGTCAATCTGGCCTCTATATAACGCAACAAGATTATTATTTGCCTAAAGCGAACAGTTTTTCAGAGCACCCATTTGAATATCGGTTTTTTGCTCGCTCATTTTGCAAAAAAACATCGTACAGGTAAAAACCACAGTTGAAAACTTTTTTTTACAATTTTCCCCCAGCCGCCTGACTCGCTTACCTTGCATTTTATAGGGCCTCAAAAACATACCTGATCATAAACCATACAAATACATAGAGTTACATCACATTTATTAATTTAATTAAAATTGCCTTATTTACGCAGACTACCTATTTTAACTAAAGATTCTTTCACCACTCCTCCGATAGCACAATTACCTGTATTGTGTATCTTGCCTATTTTAATGCAGACGGCAAAAAATGAAATACAAAGTAAGCACTTAGGTAAGCTTGATAAAAGAATAATTTTCCCTTTATATAGATGGAGAAACAAAGATGGTTAAAGACCACGTACTGGATCGTTATCTCAGCGGACTTATTGAAGGTGACAGGAGTTATTGCCAGACAGTAATCGAAGAGACCCTCCAAAGCGGCGTTCCCGCCAACCAGGTATATATGGATGTGATCTGGCCGATTATGAACGAAGTTGATCGCCTTTACCGCCGCGACATCATCAGTTCGGTACAGGAATCCTTCGCAACACGCATCAACCGCATGATCGTTGACCAACTCCAGAACAAGCTGCCCAGAAAACCACAGGTGACAAAAAAAATCGTCGTCGCCAGTGCAACAAGCGAACAGGGCGAACTTGGCGCCCAGATGATCGCTGATTTATTCGAAAGCAACGGATGGCAAGCCCGTTTTCTCGGCAGCAGCGTCAACAACGACGACGTGGCCGAATTCGTACAGAGCTATCAGCCCGACATACTGGTTATATTCGGAATGCAGGCAAATAAGGCCCCGGACATAAGACAGCTGATTGACAAACTGAAAACGATAAATGCATGCCCGCATATGCAGGTAATGCTTTCAGGCGGTGTTTTTGGCCGTGCAGAAGGCCTCTGGGAAGAGATCGGAGCCGATCTTTATGCCGAAACACCGGATCAGGCGGTTCGCATCGCAAATTCTGATAGCGAAGATATCCCCAAACCCAACAGGACCATCAACAGGAGAAAACGGAAAAAGGAAGTAGCTGTAGCACCGACAGATTCGAATGAGACGGAACCTGAAGCTGCCGACAACGCAGAGACTGCGGAAAAATCCGAAGTCCCCGCATAAAATATTTGCCTTGTTCAGGGCCAAAAACTATTTTCATCGCTATTTTGAGAAAAACAAGTTGTAACGCTTCAAGGATAACGGTATCCTAAGCACTTTTGTAAAACTGATGACCAGAATATAGAAGGTGCGGAAAACTAAATATGATCCTGACACAAATCCTCCAACCGACCTGCGTTAAAGTTCCCCTCGAAGGGGTTGACAAGGAGAGTGCAATAATCGAGCTTGTCGATCTACTTGCCGCAAGCAATCAATTAGTCGACAAGGAGAGTGTCCTTGAGGCTGTTTTGGTAAGAGAGCAGACACGAAGCACGGGAATAGGCTCATCCATCGCGATACCACACGGAAAATGCAGCGGAGTTGACGAACTGGTCATGGCCATCGGCATAGCACACAATCCAATAGAGTTTGACAGCATCGACGGAAAACCCGTCTCGATCATCGTACTTCTTGCAAGCCCCATAGATCGCACCGGACCGCACATACAGGCACTGGCAAGGATAAGCAGGCTGATGCTCGACGAAGATTTCAAGCAAAAGCTACAAAACTCAGATTCACCGGAAGAACTTTACGAACTAATAAGCAAAAAAGAAGCTGAATAGAGGTCACCTCCAACGGAAAACTCTACAGATCGCCCGGAATAGATGACAAAGACCACCGCGGGATCTCCCCGAAAACTCTCCGCATCTCGATCCGCAACAGCCAGGGATACCTCGGGTACTTAACATCCTTCTTCAACGTACCCGGACTGTTCGGTTCCGTAACATACCAGAGCAGCAATTACATCGGAGCGGACTGTGCAGACGTTTTAATGGCTGCCCGCAGTATCTGGAAGAAACAGCCTCTCCAAAAAAATTACAACGTCGCAATGCTCGTAGATAAATTGCAGAAGGTCGCAGAAATCGATCTTTCAAACGGAATGTCATCAAAAACATTAAGCTGGCAAAAAGATATCAGACCCGGAGATTTGCTTGCGGTACGTTATCCTGGTAACAGGCAGTACGGACACATCGGCGCACTTTACAGCGACGCAAACAACAACAAAATACTAGACCCCACCGACATCGTAATACACGCGGGCCCATACCCGCTGCACTTTTCCAGACTAAAAGAAGGAAATTTCGATGGTCATATAGCTATCTTACGACCATGATAAGCAATAAAGAAACCAAATAGCCTTATTACTCAGCCGCTATCTCGGCTTCCACCTCATTCTCGATCTTATCCAGTTCCGACATCATATTCGAAGAATTGATCTCCTTCTCGGCTTCGGCCTTGTACTCTTCCGCTGACTTAATTTCCACATCGGGATCCTTCTTGCACCCGCTGTAACACAGTACACATCCGATCGCAACTAACAATAACAGCATTTTTCTAAACATAATATCACCTCATAAAGACAAGCATATAAAATCGTAACTATTCGTTTTTCTCTTCGTCATTATCTTTGTCACCTTTGCCTTTGCCGTCATCTTCATCCTTTTTTTCGCTCTTTCCTTTATCCCCGCCAGACTTCTTGCCATCTGTAGATTCTTTCGCCTTTTCCGCCCTGCCAAGCATCTTTTCATTTTTACGATCGAATCTGCTCAGTTCCTTTTCAATCAACTTATCGACTCTTCCCACCGTTTTCGTATCATGCTTTTTCACTGCCAGTTCCCTGATCCGTTTAAGACGCGCTTGCCTGGACTTATGCTTTTCCTGCTCGTGAACAAGCTGCCTACTCACCGCTTTTGACCGCTGGCCTTGTCCCTTACCCTTTGCCGCTGCTTTTTCCTTCTTTCCCTTTGCGACATCAGCCTTCTTTCCCTTTGCCACTTTTTTTTCCTTCTTTCCCTTTGCGGCATCAACCTTCTTTTCCTTACCCTTTACAGCTATAGCTTCTTTTTTACCCTTTGCCGCTTCTTCTTTACTCTCCACAGCTTTAGTCTTTTCTTTGCCTCTGCCCTTGCTCGGCGTTTTTTTAGCTTTAGCAGTTTTTTCCGCACCACTTTTAGCAACCTGACCGCCCGTCGATTTCACAGGTTTGCCCTTTTTAGCCCCTTGCCTGCCTTTGCCGGTTGCGTTAGTCGATTTGCTGCTCTTGGCAGAGACCGACTTGCCTTTTCCGCCGCCACCGCCGCCTTTTCCGCCACCACCTTTGGCAAGAACAATTCCACAGGACCACAGAACTATAACCACAGATAAAAACATCATCGTTAAAACATGTTTTCTAAATTTCATCGTACAACCCTTTCAAATATTGGACCGGCTTCCATTCAATACATCCCTGTTAACACCCCAAAAACCATTTGTCAAGCCGAATCTAAAAAACACACTAAAAAAACCGCCGCTAACCTTTCGGTAAAACGACGGTTTTATTTATATTAATATAGTATCGCCGACCTGCCCTCCGTAGCTTCAGCGAAGGATGGAAGGCGAATCCACAACTAACAACTACAAATAATTCAGTTTGAGCTAGTTGTTTGTGCCGACGATTCCCACACTATCATTCCCGGCTCGTATTGCTCTACCAGATCCGAGTGCTTCGGCAGAATACGCAGCGCAAAACCATGCTGACCCGAAACTCTGCACGGGATGGTACCTGCGAAAACCGCAAGCGAGTCTTTTTCGTCTACATGCTCAAACTGCATCCGGGCAACCTGACCGTTCAGTATCTCACCTTCCGAATCAACCGTACCGTAGTATATCTCAACGGCAACATCATCCGGCGTAAGTTTGCCAAGCTGCACCTTTCCGACAACCTTCAGAGAATTGCCAACCCGAAGCTGCGGCTGATTCACATGCAGTTTACGCGAACCGTCGCCATTGTCCATCTGGATGTTAACGTCTTCGATAGAAATATCCTGCCACGCGTTACGCACATCCGTTTTCCACATCGAAAGTGCCCTCACCCGCGCCATCGCCGACGCCGTAAGATAACGCCACTTGTTCGCTGCCGGACTATAAAATTTCCTGGTATACTCTGCAACCATTCTGTGCGTGTTGAATCGCGGCGCACACCATTTAACCGTGTTTTTCATTCGCTTGATCCAGTTGCGCGGAAGACCGTCGCGTGACCTCGTGTAGAACAGGGGGACCACTTCATTTTCAAGCAGGTTGAATATCGCGTTCGACTCGACCGCGTCCTGGTATCCAAGATCGTCATACTCTTCGCCGGCACCGATGATCCATCCGCCGTCCGGCGTATAACCTTCGCACCACCAGCCGTCAAGCGTACTCAGATTCAGCACACCGTTGATCGCCGCCTTCATTCCGCTCGTTCCGCTGGCCTCCATAGGTCTGCGCGGATTATTAAGCCAAACATCGACACCCTGAACAAGATAACGGGCAACATCCATATCGTAATCTTCGATCAGAATTATTTTCCGCCGAATTCCCTCCTGCTTGGCAAAGTGTATAATCTGACGGATGATCTCTTTACCGGCGACATCCCTGGGATGAGCTTTGCCTGCAAAGACGAACTGCACTGGTTTTTCAGTGTTTGACAAAAGCCTGATAAGTCTGTCAGGATCTTTCAAAAGCAGGTTACCACGCTTATACGTCGCGAACCTGCGAGCAAAACCTATAGTAAGAGCTTCGGGGTCAAGTACCTCGTCGGCCCAGTTAAGCTCGGTATGAAATGCGCCGCGACGCTGAAGCTGCCGTTTCAGCCGCTTCCTCGCAAAACCGACAAGACGTTCCTTGCCGCGCTGATGCGTACGCCAGTATTCCTCATCCGGAATCTGCTCCAGATTCTGCCACAGTGACTTATCGATTATTTCGTCGGACCAGTTAGCTCCGAGATACCTTTCGAAAAGCTGGCTCATCTCACCGCTAAGCCACGTCGTCGCATGGATACCGTTCGTAACAGACTTGATCGGAACTTCATTGATCGGCAGATCGGGCCACAGTTTTGACCATATCTTCCGGGAAACTTCTCCGTGAAGCTGGCTGACTCCGTTGCGATGAGCACTCAAACGGATCGCAAGCACCGGCATCTTAAACGGTTCGTTCGTATCGTCGGGATCTTTTCTTCCAAGCGCCAAAAACTGCTTTCGATTGATACCGAGCTTACCGTAGTAATGACCGAAGTACTTATCGACCAGCTCGACAGAAAACTCGTCGCTCCCTGCCGCCACCGGAGTATGAACCGTAAACACATTGCTGGCACGAGCTGCTTCAGCAGCCTCTTCAAAAGTCATGGATTTGCTGCTTCGAAGCTCTCTGATTCGCTCGAGCCCCATAAATGCCGCATGACCTTCGTTCATATGACAAACAGTAGGTTCAAGGTTCAACGCACGAAGCGCCTTAAACCCGCCTATGCCCAGAATTATCT
>VRUF01000399.1 GCA_019456245.1 Planctomycetota bacterium
GGCACACAATTGCGGAGTCAAAACCGCATCCAGTAAGGGCAATCCATGGCAGAAGTACGGAAGCGCTGTAGTCAGCGGGAGGATCGCAAGTTGACCTCCTTTCTCACTAACTCCTTGAAGTTGGCCGGCCTTGTGTCGGTCAGCTTCATTTGTTACGCCGTCGGATTCTTTTTGAAGGATATTTTCTCCGAAAAAAACTGTCCGGAAATGATGGCTTATCGCAAAGAAAAACAGGAACGTCGGCGCCGATTCCTTTTGCGAAAACTCCACGAAAAACAAATGAAGGAATTGAACACAAAAGCAAAGAAACGAAAAAACGATTTCTACAAGTAGAAAGGGTTTTACCATGACTGAATTAATGACGATCCACGCAAGACTTGAAGCCGCCGCATACAAAGTAACCGACAATTTCTGCTATAGTTGCTACAAGGTCGTAGAAGGCGACCAGTGCCCGCAGTGCTGGTCGGATGACTTCATGCGTCACCTGTCCGGCGTCGGCGTAGAATACGGCTGTGAATGGGTAATCGAGCATTTGATAAAACAGCATTGCACAGCCGTCGACGGTGAAGAACTCTACGAAGAAATACTAGATGAATGTTATCCAGAGATAGCGATAGGCTGCTGCACATTCAGCCCGTCGGACGTAATGAAGGAACTGGACCCGACCTGTTTCAGAGTCGGAGCCCAGGAAAATCTCGACAGCCTGACAGAAGACTGCCAGCTATACGAATCAGAAGGCGAATACTACCAGATGTTCGACATTGAGGAGATGCTGGATTCA
>VRUF01000188.1 GCA_019456245.1 Planctomycetota bacterium
TGAATACCAACGCCTGACAGCTTCGACAGCAACGTATGCGATATATGACGATCACGACCTTGGCAAGAACGACTGCGCAGGCGGACCTGACCCATTCAAGCCCGCCTGGAAATTTCAAGCCTGGCGGGTATTTAAGGAAAACTGGAACAATCCATACTATGGCGGCGGCGAGAAGCAGCCTGGGTGCTGGTTCGACTTCTCTATTGGCGATGTTGATTTCTTCATGCTCGATAACCGCTACTATCGCTCTTTCGAGGATGGTACCATGCTCGGACCCGTTCAGAAAAAATGGCTTCTCTCAAAATTAAAAGCATCGAAAGCCACCTTCAAAGTCATTGCCTCCGGAACACTGTGGACCAGGTACGCAGATAAGGAAGGGGCCGATTCATGGTGGGGTGTGAAAGAAGAACGACAGGAGATATTTACATTTATCGACAAAAATAAAATAGACGGCGTCATCCTCATCTCTGCTGATCGGCACCGTTCAGATGTTTACAAAATTGAAAGGCCCAATGGGTATGACCTTTACGAATTTGAAAGCTCCAAGTTGACTAACATGCATACACATGGTACAAATGAAAAGGCTTTATTTTCCTACAATCAAGGGAACTTTTTCGGCATGCTGAAATTCGATCTAAGCAAAACCGATCCTGAGGTTACCTTCGAATGCATTACCATAGACAAAAAGAGTGTTTATGATATGACCCTTAAACATAGTCAGTTACAGGCCAAGAGAAAGGAATAGATTGTGCGTATAAGGAGAAGAAGTTTCCTAAAAGGGATGGCAGGTGTCTCAGCTGGATTATTGTTGCCCACACACCGTGTGCTTGGTGCCAACGAGCGCGTCAATGTCGCTGTGGCCGGAATCAACTCACAGGGTAAGGGGCACATCAAAGCTTTCCACAATCTGGAGAATGTAAACGTGATCGCAATTTGCGACCCCGACTCGGAGGTACTGAACAAGTGTGCCGAGTATGCCCCTGGTGCCAGGTTGATCCGTGACTACCGCAAGGTTTTGGAGATGAAAGATCTCGACGCGCTGGTCATCGCAACACCGAACCATTGGCATTCACCGATGACCATAGCGGCCTGTCAGGCAGGCAAACATGTCTACGTCGAAAAACCGGTCAGCCACTGCATATGGGAAGGTCGGCAGATGTGTGATGCCAGAAAAAAATACAAACGAGTCGTTCAAGCCGGTACACAGCAGCTATCCTGCCCGGCACCGACCGAATGCGGTGAGGATATTCGGTCGGGAAAATACGGCAAGGTTAAATGGGTGCACTGCTTTAAGATGCATGACCGTCCCAGTAACGGCAAACGCGATAAGCCGATGGTGATACCGGATAACATCGATTATAACCTGTGGGCAGGCCCTGCGCCGATGGATCCGGTCTACCGCGATAACTTCCACTACGACTGGCATTGGGACCTGAGATGGGGCGACGGCGAGATGGGCAACTGGGCGGTCCACTATACCAGCGACATCTGTTTCATGTTGGGTTGGAAAGAAATGCCCGACAGTGTCATGTCAGCCGGAGGGCGTTTTCGATGGGACGACGCCGCCGATGCGCCGAACATGATCTTTTCCATGATGGAGCACAAGGGCATACCGATGACAGTAGAGATCCGAGACCTGACGATTTCGAAAGACAGTAAAACCCAGGCCGCCTACATGGGTTTACGCGGCGGTAATATCATCATGTGCGAAAAGGCCCTCATCAAGATAAGCCGCGGGGGCGGCACAGCCTACACTCCCGACGGAAAGGAAAAGATCAAAAGGTATGTCGGCAACGGCGGCCTCGGACATCGGGAAAACTTCATCGATGCCGTCAAGGCCAATGACCACGGGAAACTCAACGCCCCGATCGAGGGTTGCCACGTGAGCTCTGCGATCTGTCACTTAAGTAACATCTCGTACCGGATCGGCAAGACGGCTTCGCCGGATCTGATTCGCGAAAGGATGAAGGATTACGAAGACATCAAAATAACGGCCGACCAGCAGATCAAGCAGATCAAGGCCAACGACGACGACATGAGCAAGCTCATCCTGGGCCCAAAGCTCACGTTTGACCCGAAGGTAGAGAAGTTCGTCGGCGACGATTCTGCCGAGGCCAACAAACTGCTTCGATACGAGATGCGCAAGGAGTTTGCCGTCCCCGACCGAGTGTGACAAAAAATACGGGCTAAATCCCAGAACTGGCGTTTTTTTTAATTTACCCGATTTTAGTCCCCAAGTGAGAAAGTTGGGTTTACTGTGCAAACGGAACCGAATAGATATACCCTTTTTAATGTTACAATGTCCATATAACTTAAATCTCTTGTAATAATGGTGTGTCTTTACCAACAAAACCATATCATAATACCAATTCCTACTAAAAAATTGCGAGTTAATGCGTGGGTAAGTACCTTTCCAATAAGGCATTATGATTTTCAACGCGGAATTTTATTACCTTAAAAGGGTATAACTCAAGCTTTTTCAATTAACGACGGGAAAATAATCATTTTTTTGGATTAGAGCTTTTTTTTGGGATATTGGTCCGAGAAAACCTTCTTTTATTATAGAAAAATGGGCATAGTGCCGATAAATATCAGGTACGCGGTATGTTTAGTTAAGCTTTTTTGTCCTGTCCTGATAGGTGTGCTATGGCCCCATTTAAGATCAAACCACAAACTGTGAAGCTGCTTGCAAAGGCAATAAGTAAAGCTAAGTTCAGGGAGGCGAAGGGTCAAAAGCGGATTGTTAACAAGACCGATGCTGTTATTAATAAGTTCGTCAGCAGAGTTAGGAAAGATGCAGATCGCAAGGCGAAGGTGTATGGCAACGGCATAGAGAGTTTGAGGGCTGAATCTCAAAAGTTAATTGAAAAAATCGAAACTGAGTCGGCAGCGAAAGAAGCCGGCTATGAAAAAACGATAGCCAGACTGATGAAAGAACTTGAAGGTACTGTAGATCGGGCCTGGGGTGAGGCAGAGTTGACGATCGCAAAGATTACGGCAGAATCGGGGGAGAAAGAGGCAGAATTAAAAAAAACCATATCGGTTCTTAAAGCGGAAGTTCAGGCGAAATCGAAGGCTTGCGAAGATCAGATCGATGAGATCAGTACATCAAGCGAAGAAAGTATCTGTAGAATCAAATCAGATGTGGCCCAAGCCAGCGGGAAGGTTCGTACTGATGCCGATGAGATGGTTTCGAGGGTCAAGGCTGAATGTGAAAAGCGTATGAGCCGGGTTAAGAGCGAGTGCGAAGAAAGTATCTGCATAGCTAAGGCCGAGGGTGAGGCGTCTAATTTTAAGATCCGGGCGGAATTTGCGGCAAAAGAAAAGAAGAATGAGGCGGCAGTTGCGGGGGCTCTTTCTGAGCTGGAAGATAAGATCGCTGGGGTTCGGAGCGAAACGGAGAGGGCAATTGCGCGAGTTATTCGTGAGTCCGCCTCGAAAGAGGCTAAATTAAAGGAAACGACATCGAGTCTTAAAGCGGAATTGCAAGATCGATCAAGTTCTTACGAAGATGAGGCTTCGAGAATCAAGAGCGAGTCCCAGGAGGCAATTGCGCGAGTTATTCGTGAGGCCGCCTCGAAAGAGGCTAAATTAAAGGAAACGACATCGAGTCTGAAAGCGGAATTGCAAGATCGATCAAGTTCTTACGAAGATGAGGCTTCGAGAATCAAGAGCGAGTCCCAGGAAAGAGTTTCTGCGGTAAAAACTGAGTGTGAAGAAATGATATTGCGGGTTAAGGTCGAAGTTGAGAAGGCGATGAAGGCTGAGTACGATAAGATGCGTAAAATTGAGGCAGAATGCAAAGATGCGGTATCCAGTGCCAAGGCAGAGACAGAGACGGTGGCGGTTAAATCGAGTGCTGCAATAGCTAAATTCGAGACAGAGGCAGCGAAGTCTTTGGCAGATGACAGAGCCAAAGGGGATGCAGTTGTCTCGTCGCTGAAAGCTGAGATGGACAGGCAATCACAAGGTTACGAAGATCAGATCGCTAAGATCGGTGCAGAGTCCGCGAAAACGATAGCGAAAGTTAGCCGAGAATCTGAAGAAAAAATCGGACGTATCAAGGCCGAAGCAGGGGAGATGCTGAAAGAAGAAAATGAGGCGAGAAGTGCGGCCCAGGGCAGGGCAAAAGAGGAAGGTGCCGCGAGAGTTAAAGCCGAAGCGGAATCGAAACTGCATTTAGAAGAGAAGATGCTGGCTGTTGAGGCTAAAGCCAAGACCGAAGAACTTCTGGAAGCTGAAACGAAAGCAAGGTCGCAGGCAGAGGCTAGGTTCAGGGGGCAGGTCCAGGCAATTTTGAAAGCCGAAACGGAGAGAAGGGACGAACTTGAATCGAGTTTGCGAGCGAAGATAGACGCTCAGTCCAACAGGCTTGAGCGTGTCAATACTGCCGCGCAACGGGCGGTGGCGAAGGTTAAACTGGCCGCCAGTGAGAGAGAAAAGTCATATAACGAGAGTATGTCCAGGGCCAGTTCTGAGCATGAGTGGGCGGTGAAGAAGTTGAAGGCGAAATTTGAGGATATGCTGCGTAAGATCAAGGCCGGGTCTCAGGAGAGGGTTTCTTCGGAGATAAAGGCACGTGAGTGGGCCGAGAAGATAGCCGCAGCGGAGTCGAAGGCAAGGGTCGAAGCGGACGAGAAGGCTAAACAGGAAGCTGAGAGAAGGGTTGGGATAGAGCAGGAGGCGAAGTCTCAGTTTGAAGAAAAGAGGAAGGCTTTTGAGAAGGCGATTTCCAGGAGTAAAGAATATTTGAAGGCTGAAACAGAAGCGCGAAAAAAGGTCGAAGTAGGATTACAGACTGAGATAAAGAAAAGATTGGGCATTGTACTTGAACTTCAGGACAAGATCGACAGTCAAGCCAAGCAGATATCGAGGATACAGACTACTACCGAGAGAGTTATCGAGCGGGTAAAACTGGCCGCTGGGGAAAAAGAAAAGACTGGTACCGAGCGGATATCGCAAATCAAGTCCGAATGCGCAGAGAGTATCGCAAGGGTGAAATCGGCATATTCCGATGAGATAGCGAAGATCAAGGTAGCTGTTGGCGGACATATTGCCAGGGAAAAGGAGCGTGCCGATAAGTGTGTTGAGGCGGCAACGAAGGTTAAAGCTGCCGCGCATGAGTCTGTTGCTGGAATAAAGGCCGAATTTGCCGCGAAAGAAAAGTGTCATGAGCAAGCAATAGTGGCGACAAAACGCGAACTTAAAGATAAGATCGTGCAGATGGTGAGCAAGGCGGATCAGAAAATTAAACAAGCTCGTGCAGGTGCCGTGAAAATAGTTGGTAAGATCAAGGCCGAGTCCGAACAATCGGTTGCGAATGCGGAGACAATGTTTGGGGTCAGGGTATCGAAGCTTGAGGATGATTCGACAGAGGCGATAAAACAGGAACGAATGAAAGCCGCTGCGGCATTGTCAGCTCTTAAAGCTGAAATGGCTCAGCGATCAAAGGGGCATGAAGATCAAGTCGCCAAGATCAAGGCCGAGTCCGAAGCTGTGCTATCCAAACTCAAGACCGATTGTAAGTCGCTGATTTCGGTTATCAAATCCGATGCCGAAATGAAATTGTCTCAGGAGTCGAAGGCGAGGGTTTCTACAGAGCAGGCAGTGGTCGCAGAATCTGTAGCGAAGAGCAAAGCAGAAGCTAGGGCAAAGGCGCAAGAAAAGTTGAAAGCTGCTGCAGAAGCCAGATTACAGGCGGTGGTAGAGAAAGCTAAGGAACTTGAATCCGATCTTGAGGCGAGTATAGAGGCGAAATCGAACAGGATAGCCAGGATCAAGTCGGCTATGGATGAAAAAGAAAATACTTACCGCAAGTTGGTATCGCAATTGAAGCAAAAGGCGGATGACTCGGCGGCGATCGCAGCTAAGGCGGTGGCTAAATC
>VRUF01000189.1 GCA_019456245.1 Planctomycetota bacterium
TGTAATGGGTGTCGAACTCGTCCTGCGAAAAAAGCTCGTCCATCTGGTTGATGGCGATCATATCGTAGGGGTGGACACCGATGAGAACCAGTTTCCTGTCGCTGATCTCGGACTGGTACTCGCCGCCGACTTTATAGGTCATCAGGGTCTCTACCGGGGGTTGGAAATACTTTTTGGGCGGCAAAAGCGTAACGTCATAATCAAGGCGAAGGTCATCAGCAGAATCCAGCGGTCCGAACGCGAACTTGTCTGCTTTGGCTTGGACGCCTACGACATCGTTGTCACCTGCGATGATATTCGCAACAACATTGCCAAAGGCATCCTTATTGATTTTCTTGATGCTCATGTTTTCTGTTCCTATTGAGTTTCTTACGTATAATACGGTAACATTCCTAATTCCATAGCCAGGTCGACCGTCCTGACTCTAACTTTTTTTGGTACTGCAAGATATGCCGATGTAAGATTCAAGATGCTTGTCACTCCTGCCTTGACTAGGGCGTCTGCGATCTGCTGAGCAGTCTCCGGCGGTGTAGCAATGATGGCAATCTTTACGCTATTAGCCTTTATTTTGTTTAGTTTTGCAACATCTTTGATTTGAATTTTGCCAATTTTTTTCCCGATTCTTTTTCCCGCATTATCGTAAATATCGGTAATATTGAAACCATATCGCTGAAAACCCGGAAAACGAGCTATGGCAGAGCCGAGACGCCCTGCTCCTACGAGCACTGTTTTCTGCTCGACATCCAGTTTTAGTATCCGGCGTATCTGTTTGATGAGTGGTTCAACTTCGTACCCTGTCCCCCGCAAGCCGAAGGCCCCGAAATAGGAAAGGTCTTTTCGTATCTGGGGGGGATTTAGCAGCACATATTCGGAGAGGCCGCGGCTTGTGATGTACTTAGTGGATTGTTGGCGCAGAAACAGCAGTGCCCTGAGGTACTGGGGCATTCTCTTGATCGTTTCTTCTGGAACTTTATGGTATCTCATCATAATTAGCTTGTGCTTGTGTTCACATTCACAAAGTCTTACGAATATATCATTTTCAATGTTCGATGTCAAAAGATTTTGTGAAATTTTGTGAAATTTCTACTTCGAAACTGTTGGGTGCAGACAACGACTATGCCTATGGGTATAGTAGGAAAAGGGATTGTGGCACAAGAAGGTTAGAAAAGCGGAAGTTTAGAAAAAGCCTGCAAGCTATACAGCTACTCTATACCGAGTACGTTTTTCATTGAGTATAACGATGGTTCTTTGTCGATTACCCATTTTGCCGCCCGGACTGCTCCCCTTGCGAAGTTGTCGCGGTTGTGTGCGTTGTGGGAGATGGTTACTGTTTCGCCCAGCGCAGAGTAGATAACCGAGTGTTGGCCTGTTATGTCGCCTGCGCGGATTGCGTGCATTCCTATTGTTCCTTTTTTGCGGAGTGCATCGGTGCCCTGCCGCCCGTGTACAAGGCAGTCTGGGTATTTGCGATCCGTTTCTTCGGCGATAGCCTGGGCCAGGGAAAGTGCTGTTCCGCTTGGCGAATCCTTCTTGAAACGGTGGTGTGCTTCGGTGATCTCGATGTCATAGTCTTCGCCGAGCATCTTTGCGACTTTTCCGACGGTTGCGAACAGAACATTCATTCCTACTGACAGATTGGTCGCGTAGACGATGGGGATCTTGCCGGCAGCATTCTTTAGGCTTTTTAGCTGTGAATCGGTCAGGCCGGTTGTTGCCAGAATTAGGGCTATGCCATTTTTTGCGCAGTATTCGACGGTGGCATCGGTTGCCTGCGGCAGGGAGAAATCTATCATTACGTCGGCGGTTTCGGGATATTCGCTGGTGATGTTAACGCCGATTTCACCAATGCCGGCTAGCAGCCCTGCGTCTTTGCCAATGTCGGGATGGGTTGCGATGTCAACGGCGGCGATGATGTTGAATGCTTCGGACTCGGCAGCCATGGAGATAACGCGCCGGCCCATACGGCCTGCTGCTCCGTTTATTATTAGAGATGGTTTCATATCGGTATCCCTGATCATTTGACTTAATTTTGTCTGAACAGTGAGTATAGCAGATTTAATATAGTATACAAGGGCGGTTTTTGGGTGAAAAATGCGTTTTCCCACTAAAATTGTGGATATTATTTCTTTTGACAGCCGAATAAATAGAGGTTATCTTGCCTAAAACGCCCTTTGGGGCAAGAGATTACGGGAGTAACAAAATGGTGGCAATGACTTTAAACGGGGTGAAGACGGGAGTTGTTTCATGAAAAATAAACATATGAGTTTCGATATATTTGTGATCGTTCTTGTGATACTTACCGGCGCCGGTTTTGGGGCCTTAATTGGGTTTGCTTATTATTTTATGTCAGATATTCTTGTTGGGGCTGGGTTACTATTTGGAATTATTGGCGGGTATGTTGCCGCAAGAATATATTTGCATTTGTTACCTGTGATTTGTGCAAAAGGGTATAAGAAATCTACCGTCTGGGTGCTGAATTCTCTGGTAGCGACTGGCTGCGGTGTTCTTTGTACCACTTTAATTCATGGAGTAATGTTGATAATGCGAAGTAAAATTACAGGAGACACAGTAGCAACTCCGCTGCACCTTGAAGGCTTTCGGCTTTTTATCATGATATGTGAAACCATTGGTGCCGCTGCTGGTTTTGTTGTTGGCGGTGTTTGTTCGTGGGTTTATTTGTCGAAAGTAATTGACGTAAGTGATGAGGTTATTGAAAAAGAAACCGGCTTGATCGATGCGGCCGGACAATAATGAGGTTTAATTTTAGGGGTTTTTATGCGATTACGGGATTGGGCTACGCTTACACCGGTGTTTGTCCATTGTCTTGGCAAGCTTTCTTTGCGGCATTTGTGGTATCTTGGCAAGCAGTTTCGCAATGAGAATCCGCATCCCCATGACGGCAAGCTGTATGTGAACACTTTTTTTCCGCCGTACCCTTCCAAAGCGTTCGATAAATTTCTCGCCTCGGTCATCGACAGAAAGCGGGTGCCTTATTCGACTTATTTCGCCGTCACCGACAAGTGCCCTTATCGATGCGCACATTGCAGCTATGGGATGCATGAAAAAGGTACGCTCGATACCGAGACAGCGATCGGGATAATTAAGCAGATCGTTGCGCTTGGTACGGTAACGCTGGGGTTTACAGGCGGGGAACCTTTGACCAGACCGGATATCGCAGAACTTGTCGCCGCAACCGGCGATGAAACGGCAAGCATACTGTTTACGACGGGACATCGCCTGAACGTCGAACTTGCAAAAAAACTAAAAGAGGCGCAGCTTGGGTGTCTTACTGTCGGAATAGAATCCGACGAGCGAGATGAACATGACAGTATTCGCGGCGGGTCGGGTTCGTTCGACGAGGCTTTGGCGGCTATCGAAACTTCTCTAAAAGCCGGGATTTACACCGCAATATCGACTGTGGGGATACGCCATAAAATAGTAAGCGGTAAAATTGAACGCATTGCAGGACTTGCCGAAAAACTGGGGGTTCACGAATTTCGAATCCTCGAACCGATCCCGACGGGCAGTTTTACCGGGGAAACTGACGAGGTGCTTACCCGAGCCGAATCAGAGAGGCTGTCCAACTTTCACAAACAGCATAACAGGCAAAATCGGGGGCCTGCGATCTCGAGTTTTTCCTATCTCGAATCTAACGAGATGTTCGGATGCGGCGCGGGGTTTCATCACCTGTTCGTTGATGCGGTGGGCAACGTTTGTCCATGCGATCTTACGCCGCTTTCGTTCGGAAATATTCTTGAAGAACCACTGGCCGACATCTGGTCAAATATGGGCACGATTTTCTCTTTGCCGCGGTGCGGCTGTATGATGAAAGAGATATCCAAAAATGGCGGGGAAATAAAGCCGGGTTGTAAGCTTCCGCTGGAAAAACAAGAAAGTGTGGCGATGTGTAAGAAGCTTTGTCCGGGAAAAAAATTGCCGGCCGTATATGAAAATCTGTTCAGGGGCCAAAAACTACCAGATCGAGAATTGATCCAAAAGTGATGAGAAAAATCTCGGCATAGACATATCGAATCGCAACGGCGGGCTTTTTGAATGCTGCGACGATGGCGAGTATAACCGATACGGACGAAGCCAGCAGATAGACCCATTTGCAATAGCCCAGGAAAAACGGAAGTGTTGCTGTCAGGGACGCAGTGATGATGATGATCCGCGCGGCGGGTAGAAACCAGGTTTTCGTGCTTAAATTATTCAACGCCCTGCCATCAATAACTCTGTCACCGATCGTGTCCCTAACGTCCTTTAGCATCTCATAACCCATTGCGGTAAAGAACAACCACACGGGCAGGATGTAAAGAACATTTACTCGCAAACTATCGGATGCTCCAGTGACCGTAAACGCAAGCGGGTAAAGCGACGTTGTTAAAAACGCAACGAGTATGTCCTTGAAGATGCCGATGCGTTTGGAGAGAAAATCGTACAAAACCAGCATCACAGCAAGCATGGTTATCCCAGCGAAGAACATAGGAGTGCAATGCCATGCAAGAACTATTGCCGCGGCAAACAGAATCACGGCAAGAACCATCGCAGTCTTGATATTAACTTTTCCATGGGCCAATGGACGCAACGGACAATTGATCCTGTCGACGACGATGTCACAGATGTCGTTTAGAACATACCCTGCCGAAATCACACAAAACAGCGACCCGAAAGAAAGCATCGTCTTGCCGGAAATGCTTTTGAGATTTCCGCCGGTCAGGTACGCTAATATAACAACGAATCCACCGGCAAGGGGAAGTGAATAGTAAAGTCGCATCAGTCTGATTAGTCCTTTGATCATTTTTGGGCGATCCCCGCCAAATATCGATGCGTTATTTTAATACTGTCATCTCGCTTATATTTTTCTTCGATGATCTCGGCAAACCGTTTAAAAATTTCTTCTCCGTCTTCATCTCCTGCGGCGTATTCAAAACCTGCCGCTGCCCCGGTTGCGCCGAGCCTTGCGACAGCTTCTTCGCCGGATGAGACAGTGTATGACCTGCTTCCGGCGTCAACGTATTGCGGTTTGAATCCGCATAGCCTAAAGAGCAAAGCGAGATGCCGCCTGCCGGTTAGAAATTTAAACCGCATAAGATTGGCAAGCTTTTGCGGGTTTTCGGCGAAGGCCAGAAAAGAACAATACATAACTTCTCTTAGCGAAAAGATTGTATTGTCTATGATTGCGACTGTGCCTTTAGGTTTTAGAACACGTTTTATCTGCCTGAGTACCGCAAATGGCTTTGAATATCCCAGCCCCCAACAACAGGTTATTATGTCGGCGTTTTCGGTTGGCTGGGCCTTTAGGTATTCGAGAATATCGGAATGAACGAACCGGCAGTTGTCGGGATAATTATCTCTTGCCTGTGCGAGCATTCCTTCGGAAGCATCGACACCGATCACCCTAAAGCCGCTTTTGCCGGCGAGCAGACCGGCGGCAAATCCGGTTCCGCAGGTAAGGTCAATTGCGGTCTTTGAATGTTGCATATCCAGCCTGTTTATGAGTGAACCGGTAAGGTCCCTCATGTGGGACGTCCAGGCGGCATCATATCCGTCGCTGATGCGGTCATAGCTTTTTGAGACAAGTTTGCCGCAGTTGCATGGCTTAATAAAAGCCAAATGGATAATACGTGCGACGAGTTTAAAATATCTTTTCCGCTGGTTTCGGGACATACCCCAATTCTACGCAATAAGCATCGGCTTTCAAGCACTAACAATTTAAGTAGAGAATTTTGTTGAAGTGTGGTTGTTTTTTTCGTATATTGTATGGGAGTAGGCTCTTTGACAATTGGGGGCGAATGGTATCGACCGGATAGGTAGATGGTAAAGTCGCATGTCCAGGATGTCAGTTGGCCTGG
>VRUF01000190.1 GCA_019456245.1 Planctomycetota bacterium
TCCGATCTATGTGACCGAACCGGAACAGGGAGTTGGATCTGGAGTTGGTATGAAGGGATTCGATTCTTTTGGTGATGATGACGGCCGGCCTACAATTGTGACTCGACCTGGTAAGCCCGTGATTCCGGTCTCTAATGTTCGCGCCAGTGTTGTCACAATCGGCGGGGTTCAACGGCCTGCGCTGGGTCTGGATGATACAGTTGTTAGTGCAGAAACCGAAGAGCGTGAAGACGAATCTAAGGAGAAAACGATGGAAAGCAATGAAATGAACGAAGTCGGCTCAGATATTCCTGCGGATTTGGCATCAACGTTCAAGCCCGCGGTCAAAAGCGTTAAGAAGCGTCCTAACCGGCCTCGCAAGGGTGGGAAAGATATGCACAGCGGAATGGAACTTCTTGAACTGGCGTTTTTGCTTGGCGTTGTTGAGGATGTCGATAGCAGGGAGGAATCTGAAGTTATTATGAGGCGGCTTTGTTTTGGGGAACTGGTTCGCAGCGATCAGCGTCACGAGATCAGCAGCAATACACTGAAGATCTATGCGATGGATGTTGATGGGCTATACGGTAAGCAAGTGCAGTGCCAGGCGATGCTGGAGTTGACCGAGAGAACGAGTAAATAACTCAATACTCAAAAATTAAAATGCAAAATTAAGGCTTCGGCTTGTCCGCCGAAACTTTTCTATTTTGCAGCTTTACCTAACAATTAATCGATTTCGCCGGCGGTTATCGGCATAGCGAGTTTCTGCTTCATAAGCCGACCCATTTTGAATTTTACAGTTTTCTTTGCCGGAACCGGAACCCTTTCGAGTGTTTTTGGATTTTGTGCAATCCTTGCCGCCCTCGTTCTCGTTTCAAAAACACCAAAATCACGGAATTCAAGCCTGTTACCCTCGGCTAGCTCGTCAACGACTTCATCAAGAAAACTCTGGATGATTCTTTTTACAACGACCCTTTTTGCCTGAGTGTTTTCCGCGATCCTGTCGATAAATTCTTTTTTTGTGACTGTTGACATTGTCTACCTCACAGCTAAAGTAGTGCCCTCTATTTTAAACGCCCATCCTCTATATTGCCCGTTAGCAGATATACAGCTGTATAAATAATAATCTAACCATTGGCATCTAATTCAAGCGTTTTACACCCACCTTTCCCGGTGGAGCGTTTCATTAAAGAAACCACAAACCACTATACCGTAAAGACTTCTAAACAGCAAGTACTTTTTAAATATTTTTTTAGGTTCAAACAAGAGGTTTTGTGTCAGTTGTATCTGGTATATTTTTTAGAGTGTGTAAATTCAGGGAGATAGTCGTTAGTTTCTATGTTATATTAGTAAAAAAGCGAGTTATGGCTTGATTATTCGGCGTTATTGATTAATCTTGTTGCAACTGACCTAATTGGTCAGTTTTTAGTTTTAAGTTTTAAGTTTTAAGTTTTTAGTTCTTAGTTGTGGTTTCGGCTTCCGCCGTCGCTAAAGCTATGGCGGACAGGTCGCTGAGGCAGGTTTTATAAAGATTTTTAAATTTCGTGTCGAAGTTGTACTTGACTGTGGAAGAGATTGAAAGGTATTCAATTGAGTAGTGGTCATCGAAGTAAAAATGTTAAATCTTCTATGCTGGATAGTGTGTATGCCAATTGCGAGTGGTTTATAACTGCAATTTGTGTGACTCTTGTATTTATCTTCTTTATGATGCAGGCTTATACGATTCCTACTGGTAGTATGGCCGATACTCTTAAAGGAGCTCATTTTCGGTTTCGTTGCAGCCAGTGCGGATTTCGTTTTGATTATAATTTCCATCCTACCCTTTATGGTGTGCGTGAGAATACAACTCCTGGTAACAATGTTCCAGTTCCTCGTCGTAATGACTCTCCTCCCCGTTGTCCGAGCTGCGGTTATTATGTGAATCGTGTTGAAACTGGTGATATGCCCGTGATGAAGGGTGACCGTATATTTGTTGCCAAGTGTATCTACCAGTTTGTGGATCCTAAGCGTTGGGATGTTGTTGTTTTTAAGACTCCTCTTGAGCCTAAGATCAATTATATCAAGCGTATGATGGCGTTGCCCGGTGACCGGTTTGAATTGATCGATGGTGATGTTTATATTGACGGAGAAATCAGCCGCAAGCCTGAGAATGTTCAGGAAGAGCTTTGGATGAGTGTTTATGATAACGATTTTCGTCCTGCTCATCCGCAGTCCAGTCGTTTTTATAAGTACCGCTTTTCTGAAGATCAGAATAAGCAAATGGTAGTACGACCTGGTATGTGGAGGCAGCCTTTCCGTAATGCTGAGGGGTCGAATTGGGATCTGGAGAAAGATAATCCGACGGAGTTTTCTCTTTCGAGCGGGGGGGGTGAGCTTAATACTATAGTTTATGATACGTCGATTGGTAACGATTTTAAGGCTACTTATGCTTATGATGACACGCGGTATTACGGTATGATGCCCGTTTGCAGCGATCTTATGGTTCAGTTTTATGCCAGGAGGGATGCTGGCGGTGCAATAGGTGCTTCTGTTAGCAAGTATGGTATCGTTTATAAAGGTCTTGTGGATGCTTTGGGTGGGATTTTGATAGGGAAGATCGACAGCGAGGGCAAATTTGTCACACTTGCCGAAGGGCATGTCGGAGAAGTTGAGGCTGGCGAGTTTAGTTTGTTCAGGTTTTCTAATGCGGATCATCAACTTGTATTGGAGTTTGGTTCTGAGAAGCTTGTTTATGACCTTGGTGTCGGTCCTGATGGTGCGGGGCAGCGGCGCGTGGATATTAAGCCTGAGGTGAGTATTATCGGTGCCGGTGAAGTAACGCTGCGGCATGTTGGGATATTCAGGGATATTCATTATTTGTCGTATAGCGGCGATAACGGCAGGAGAATTCTTCGGGGAAGCGAGGGGGATGCTTTTGAACTTGGAGAGGATGAGTTTTTTGTTCTTGGCGATAACAGCCCTGCGAGTTTGGATTCGCGTTGGTGGCCCAATCCTGGAATCGGTAATAACGGCGCAGAATACCGTGTTGGAACAGTTCCTCGTGAGTATCTTGTCGGAAAGGCGTTTTTTGTTTATTGGCCCGGCGGTAGTAAGGGGTTTGGTAAATCGCTTCGACTTGTTCCTTATGTTGGCGGTTTGAAAAGGATTCACGGCGGGTAAAAAGCTGAATAGCCAACACTCAACACGGAACAGCCAATGATGAAGTTACTGCGGCTTTGCCGCAGTTGGGGTAAGATATAATACAGGGTTTTTATGGAAGACGAAAACAGGGATGTTAGTGATAGCTTTGTGCGGCGGTATAATGCTACGATCGAAAGTATCGTTAATACTATTTACTGGGTTATCGTTGCGCTGATATTGGCTTTTGTGTTTCGCACATTTATAATGGAGGCGTTTCAGATCCCTACCGGCAGTATGGCTGAGACACTTCGCGGGGCGCACTATCATGTTCGATGTTCGGCGTGCGGTTATAAGTACGATCTCGGCAGTGACGGTTTGGCTTTGGGGGTTCCGAAGTGTTCCAGTTGCGGTTTTGTGCCAGAAGAAGCGATCCGTGAGCGTGCTTCAAACGGAGACCGTATCCTTGTTCTTAAGTGTATTTATGAGTTTGTGGCACCTCGCCGATGGGATGTTGTAGTTTTTAAGTACCCCGTCTTTCCTGATGATAATTATATCAAGCGTATGATAGCTTTGCCCGGTGAGACTGTTGAGTTGATAGACGGGGATGTTTATATAAACGGTGAGATTGCGCGGAAGCCTGTTAAGGTTCAGGATGAGCTTTGGAACTGTGTTTTTGATAACGATTACGCGCGGATGGAGATGGAAGGGTCCGGGAAGTGGGTTTATCCTTTTGTGAATTCAAGCGGTTCTGTTTGGAAGGTGAATGTGGATGGTGGTCGAAAATTTTCTCTGAACAGTTCTGACGGAGGTGAGCATCGGCTTGTTTATCGTCCCGGCAACAGTAAGGATTTTGAGGCTGATTATGTTTATAACTCGCCTAACCTTGGGTCGGCTCCGGTTTGCAGCGATCTTAAGGTTCGCAGTTATATGATGGCAGGGTATGGGGAAGGGACCATTGGGATAGGTCTGCGGAAGTATGGGCGATTGTATCGTGGGAGGGTTGATTTTGACGGGTTTATGGTGATAGAGATGACCACTGAAGGGGTGACGGTGGAGTTGGCGCGAAAGAGTGTCGATGTTGAGGTTGCCGGTAGGGGGAAAGCGTTTTCGTTTGCTAATGTCGATCATGAACTTAGGCTTGAGTTTGGGGGTGAGAGGCTTGTTTACGATCTTGGGGTCGGTTGGGATGACGCTGGTGTTGTCGATCGCAACTCGGTCGGGAAGGTTGCCTATGGCGAAGGTGGGATGGTTGAGATTTTCGGAACCGGTGATGTAGATTTGTATCATACTGCGGTTTTCCGGGATATCTATTACCTTAGCGATGTGCTTCGGCCTCGGCATCAGGAGCCTTTTACTGTGGGAGAGGATGAGTATTTTGTTTGCGGAGATAACAGCCCGGAGAGTTATGACAGCCGTATGTGGGGTTCTAAGGGTAAGGGTAATAACAATAGCGTGTATCGAAAAGGAGTGGTTCCACGGGATTACCTGATGGGTAAGGCGTTTTTTCTTTACTGGGGGGATGCATTTAAACCGTTTGAGAATATGCTGCCATTGGTTCCGAATTTTTCTGAGATGAAAATCATTTATGGGGGAAAAGCTGAATAGCCAACACTCAACACGGAATGGCCAATTATGAATTGTTCGCTTCGCTCACAGGGCTTTAGTATGTTTCTTCTATCAGGCTTTTTCTTAGGGGGTTTTCGTAGTCTTCCATCAGGTCCTGCTTTATTTTTTTCATGTAATCGTTGTCGATTCCCAGCGGTGTTTTCCATGCGAGGTAGTTGTGGAGTATCTTTTTTGCGTACTCAGTTGCCCATTTATTCTTGTTGATAGCTATGTTGTCCATTTTTGGTCCTAAATAAGTTGCTCCCGGTACTATAATCATCGGCAGGTTGGTCCGGCGGGTTAATGGGAAAGGCTGAAATCTGCTCTAAAAAAGGATGAAAATTTTGGCGATAAATTTCCTCAAAACCATCGAAACTGTTGACATTTGGGGTATTTTCATGTATATTGCACGAAACTGTGTAAGTGTTTTTCCGTTGTGTTTTCAATTGCAGGAAGCTGGAGTCGGTTTGAGGCTATAGATAAGAGTTTTGAGGCCGTTTCCAAGAAAAAAAGGGAAGTTTAGATTTTATGGTTGAAGAAAATATCAGCGATTCTGATGATCAAATCGAGGATCAATTCGTGGAGCAATTCGAGGATATGCGTATCCTTGACGAGCTTAAGACTTCGTATCTGAATTATGCTATGAGCGTTATCGTCTCTCGTGCGTTGCCTGATGTTCGGGATGGTTTGAAGCCGTCTCAGCGTCGTATACTGGTTGCGATGAACGACCTTAACCTGGGGCCCCGTTCGAAGCATCGTAAATGCGCAAAGATCGTCGGTGATACGGGCGGTAATTATCATCCGCATGGGGATCAGGCGACTTACGGAACTCTTGTTCGTCTGGGTCAGGGTTGGAATATGCGTTATCCGATGATCGATCCGCAGGGTAACTTCGGGAGTATCGATTCGGATCCTCCGGCAGCGATGCGTTATACGGAGGCCAGATTTGCGGATCCGGCGGTTGAGATGCTTGACGATCTTACGCGTGATACTGTTGATTTTATTCCAAATTACGATGAGACCCGCAAGGAACCGGTTGTTCTTCCGAGTAAATTTCCTAACCTGCTTGTTAACGGCGGCAGCGGAATTGCAGTCGGTATGGCGACTAATCTTTCTCCTCATAATGCGGGTGAGGTTTGCG
>VRUF01000191.1:0-298 GCA_019456245.1 Planctomycetota bacterium
CTTTTGGCGATGCTCAACAGTTGTGCCTCAGGCGTGTCGGTCGTAAACATAGACAACGGTTTCGGCGCAGCGTACACGGCAAGTATCATTAACCGAAAGATATCCAGGAAAGGTCACAAATGATGCAGACTATAACTGAATTGCCAATACTTGAAAAACGTGAGACCGACAGCCACAAAGGAAACTTCGGCAGAATATGCATAATCGGCGGACAAGTCGGCATGGCAGGTGCACCTGTGCTTGCAGGCAAAGCAGCTTTGCGATCTGGAGCAGGCCTTGTTCGGATCGCAATCCCAGC
>VRUF01000191.1:308-2922 GCA_019456245.1 Planctomycetota bacterium
CCGTCGCGGGATTTGAGGCGTGCTGGACAACCATTGCTCTGGACGACGAGGACGGACATGTTTCACAAAGCGCATTGCCGGCAGTGCTTACCGCTGCCGACGATAACGACATCACCGCGATAGGTCCGGGTCTTGGAACGTCACGTGCGGCGCGCGACATTGCCGATGCGCTAATCGAAAAAGAAAATCTCAGGCTCGTCATCGACGCCGATGCGTTAAACTGCCTGGCAAAGGATCCGACCTGGGTTCAAAGGCGAAAAGCTTCTATCGTGCTTACGCCGCATCCGGGCGAAATGAAAAGGCTGTGGGAATCGCTCTTCCGCGATCAGTTGCCCGAAGACAGAAGCGAACAGGCAACATCGCTTGCGGAAAAAACCGGCTGTACGGTTTTATTGAAAGGCGCGGCAACAGTTGTCGCCGACACAGAAAAAATTTACGTCAATACCACCGGTAATCCAGGGATGGCGACAGCGGGATCGGGTGATGTACTTACCGGGATGATCGCAGGACTTGCAGCTCAAAATCTGGACAACTTCCAGGCCGGGCAACTGGCGTCCTATATACACGGATTGGCAGGGAATATCGCAGCAAAGAAAAAAGGGCAACTGTCCATGATAGCAACAGACATCATACAACTGCTGCCGGAAGCATTCAGAAGACATAACGAAAAAAAATAACTTAGGACTCATTTCAACCAGCAGTCGAAAGGGAACAAAATGAAGAAATTCGCGACAATACTATTTATTATCCAGGCTGTTTGCCTGACTGCAATTGCTTCCGGGGATTTGCATAACCAGATTGACTGGTACAATGTCGTGTGGGATTCGCCAAGCAAAGATCATCAGGGGTCGATGCCGCTTGGTAATGGCGAAATCAGCGTCAATGCATGGGTGCAAGAGTCCGGCGATTTGGTTTTCTATATTGGCAAAACGGATAGCTGGGGTGATAATTCGCGACTGCTTAAGATCGGCAAAGTTCGAGTGTCTCTAAGCCCTGATCCTTTCAAAGACAGCAAAGGTTTTGAGCAAACGTTAAATCTCAAGGAAGGGACCATCGAGGTTCGATTCGGAAAGGACGAGACGGTAAACCTTAAAATCTGGATTGACGCTAATCACCCAGTGGTGCATGTGACGTGCAAAAGCAAAGAGCCGATTACCGCCACTGCTAAAATCGAGCTTTGGCGAACAGAACCGAATGAACTAAGCGGCATTGAATGCAGTGATATTTACCTGGATCGCAGTATACCAACACAGATTCACGCCCCGACGATAGTAGAGCCCGATACTGTTATCAAGGGCCTTAGCAACCGCATCGGCTGGTACCATCGCAACAACAAGACAGTAGGCCCGGAAATTAGCATGAAATTGCAGGGCTTAAGCGATTATGAGATGGTCGATCCGATATTGCATCGCACTTTCGGTGCGGTAATCACGGGTGAAAATGCTAAGCGTATAGATGACGTAACTCTCACGACATCGCCTTCGAAAGTTCAGAGGCTAAGCGTTTATGTTTTGACGGAACATCCGGCAACACCGGAGAAGTGGCTTGGGTCGGTTAATGAACTGATCAGATCGACCGAGCGGATAGCCTTTGGCAAACGCCGTAAGGCACATGTGAAATGGTGGGGTCAATTCTGGAATCGAAGCTGGATATATGCGACCGAGGGCACACCTTCAAAAGATAGCGATGCCTTTGTTGTTACGCGTGGTTATACACTACAGCGGTATATCAACGCTTGCGCCGGACGAGGCGCTTATCCGATCAAGTTTAACGGTTCGATTTTCACTGTGCCCCATGAGGGAAAACCGGGCGATGCGGATTACCGCCGATGGGGGCCGGGTTACTGGTGGATGAATACCCGTCTGCCGTATATTGGTATGTGCACATCCGGCGATTATGATCTTATGGCACCGCTGTTTAAGATGTATGTCGATGAAGTGTTCGAACTTTCGAAATATCGCACGAGGCATTACTTCGGTTTCGATGGGGCGTACTATCCGGAATGTGTTTATTTCTGGGGAGCAGTTTTCAACGAGTCGTACGGATGGCAGCCTTTTGAGGATCGTGAAGATAAACTGCAGAACAGCAGGTATCATAAATGGGAATGGGTCTGCGGACCGGAGCTGGTTTGCCTGATGCTGGATTATTATGAGCATACGGAAGATGAAGCGTTTCTGCGGGATAAGATTAAACCCCTCGCCAAAGAGACGATGCTTTTCTTTGAGAACTTTTACGAAACAGGACAAGACGGCAAACTTGTCATGCACCCGTCCCAAGCCTTAGAAACGTGGTGGGAATGTACCAACCCAATGCCGGAGATAGCCGGTCTTCGTGCGATGTCGCGTCGTTTACTGGAACTGCCAAAAAAAATGCTTACCGGCAAGGAACGAAAATATTGGCAGATGGCTCGTAAAAAACTTCCGGAAATTCCTGTCGGCGAAAGAAAAGAGATACGCATGCTTTTGCCCGCGGAGAAGTTTGACAATAAAAGAAATAGTGAGAACCCTGAGCTTTACGCGGTATACCCCTTCCGCCAGATCGCACTGGGTAAACCTGACATCGAGTTGGGGCGGAAAGCTCTTAGGCACCGGTTTAACAGGGGCAATTCGGGGTG
>VRUF01000191.1:2932-5811 GCA_019456245.1 Planctomycetota bacterium
TTTCTGGCATATTTGGGCCTGACCGAAGAGGCACGTGAAAACCTTGTCAAGAGGGCAAGAAACAAACATGAAAAATCACGATTCCCGGCTTTCTGGGGTCCCAACTCTGATTGGACTCCGGACCAGACTCATGGCGGTGTTATAATGAAAACCTTCCAGTCGATGCTTATGCAGACCGACGGCAAAAAGATTTATCTGCAACCAGCCTGGCCGAAAGAATGGGATGTGGATTTTAAACTTCACGCTCCGTATAAAACCATAATCCGGGGTAAGATACGAAACGGCAAAATCGAAAATCTAAAAATCACACCAAAGCATAGAAAACAGGATATTGAGTACGTCAAGTAAGGCCGGCAAAAAATATTAAATTTTATTCTACTCCAAACGGCGTACACTGACCGAATCAGTTTTACGCTTTGGCGTCTTATAAGCATTGCTTTTTACAATCGCAATTGCGCCGTCTCATAAAATTTGCAAGAACCCCCTGATAAGCCTGTCCGTATACCTGTTTAGAATAATAAAACAACGTCACTTTAGGAGGAGCAAAAATGAACGGCCCATTTTATTACGTAAGGTATACCCTACTTCTGATTTGCACGATCATCGCTGTATTTATACTTTTCTCAAACGCCGCCGCCGGTGCACCCATCGAAGGTTTCTACCCCGAATACGACGTCTACGACCACTGCCATTGCAACTATACCCGGACAGAGATATTCTCAAGCACCGATGAGTACCTTCGCGCAGGACGCGGAACAACCGATGCTTTTGAGATTGCCTTATAAAAATCAATCTCCTCGCCTCCCTCCTCCTCCTCCTCCCTTTTTATATTTTTGTATAAAAAAACAGCCTCGGCCAAATACCGAAGCTGCGATTCGCCTCCATCTCGATTTAACATCGAGGTCGATTTTTTCTTACTTTTCCACCATCTCCATGCCAACAGATCCTATCGACTCAACCATCTCCTCTATTGCATCCCCGACCGTTTCGTTAAGCGGATTATCCTCAAATTCTTCCTGCTGCTCGGCGGGCTTAAATGGCAAAGGTTCGGCAAACTGAACCGCGACACGTCTTACATAAGGACTGATCTCATCGACCCTGCAGATTCTGCCATTCCTGACAAAATTCTCCAAGGCAAACGGATCGTCATTGCCATGACTGGGCACGCTAAAACGCGTCATTATCTCCTGGCCAGGATATGGACACTTATCGGCATAACAAGTAAAAGCCGCTCCTCCGCTGCTGACATCGACCATCTGTCCCTGCGTAAGAATGTCGTTATAATTCTCAGCAAACCAAATCGGCCAACTATAACGCAACCGCGACTCACATCGATTCTCGGCCGAAAGCCTCGTCTCCTGCCTGTGTTCTACAAACTCGTTTGCTATATCTTCCATCGTTGCTCTCCTGTTATTAGTGCATTCTGTTGAAATTTCCCGTTTATCCACAGGCAAATGTCTTTGAACCTTACCTCCTCCCAATCGGCTCGCAAAGGGGGTTGCTTAATCACATTTGAAAAAAATCTTCCGATAACCCACCAAATATCAATATCAAGCTCGGCATTTTATTCGGCGCACCTGCCCTTAAGACAAAATAACACAGAATACCGCCCCCGGCACCGACGCAAAGACTTCAAAAAAAATCCCCAAAGAAAATGATACCCACCTCAACCTTCCTAAACCAACGTCCTATATCCACGACCGCTGCAAGTTATACTAACTGCTCTCAACTTTTGCGCGCAATAGAGATACCTCTTGGCGAAACACCTCGCCACGCTGCTTGTAATTGACAAACATATCGTAGCTGGCACATGCAGGCGACATCAGCACAACATCGCCGCCTGCGCAAAGTGAAAACGCCTTTTCAACCGCCTGGCCCATCGATTCGGCACCGATAACCTCAACCCCGCCGCCGGCCAGTTCTATCGCCGTCGCGATTTTGTCAGCCGTCTTACCTATCAGGACCGCACCCTTAGCGCGCGAAGCGATCGCTTTGCCAAACTCATCGAATGGCAATCCTTTGTCGTATCCGCCGGCGATAATAACCTTGCCCTCGTCAAAGGCCTCCAGCGCCGCGATAGCACTTGCCGGCGTCGTCGCTATCGAATCGTCGTACCATCTTACTCCCCCAAACTCGGCAACCAGTTCAAGTCGATTGGCCAACCCCTGGAAACTTCCCACCGCTTCTGCGATGCGATCTTCGCTTGTCCCATAATGACGGGCAACCGCTAATCCGGCGGCAAGATTCGAAAGATTCATCCCCCCGCAAAGTGGAAATCTCTCGGCAAGGGACGCATCAACATCATCAGCCGAATACAAAACACACTCGCGCCCGGTCTCCGATTTGTACTTTTCATGCCACGACCTGCAAACCTCATCTTCGGCGCAAAATATCGAAAGGCAAGACGGATTTTGCCCGGCAAACAATATCTCCTTCGCCCGGCAATATTGGGCAAAAGTACCATGCCTGTCAAGATGGTTTGCGGTAAGATTAGTTATCACCGAAACATCGCAGCCGCGCGGGCATCCCTCCAACTGCTCAGCCTGAAAACTGCTGATCTCCAGCACCGCGATATCATCATCGCCCATCTGATCAAGCAAAGTCAGCAAGGGCCGGTTACCTATATTGCCGCCAAGGAAAACTTTTCTGTCCGACACCGCCAACAGATGCGCTGTTAACGCAGCCGTCGTACTCTTACCGTTAGCGCCGGTAATCCCAACGATCTGGCCGCCGAACAGGTTAAAAAATATCTCCATCTGCGAAGTAACAACCTTGCCTGCATCTCGTGCCAATTGAACGAACTCGTTGTCCGGTGGTACCGCGGGATTAACAATAACAACATCGGCCCACGTAGAAAAATCCCCAGGTATATGTCCGCC
>VRUF01000192.1 GCA_019456245.1 Planctomycetota bacterium
AACCGGCGTTTAGGCGCAATAAACGCAAAATGAACAAACGAACCCATTTGTTAAAATAGGTAAATTACTCAAACTGCCCGATCAGCCAGTTTGGAATTACAAAGTAACAAGAAAGTTACCGCGAACAAAACGGGAATTTTCAATCGTGATCAGTATAAATATTTTATCGCATAAAAAAAGCAGGAACCTTTTTTGGCTCCTGCTTTTGTATTTTATTCAGCATCTTTTACTCTGTGCGTACTACTACTTCTTCGCTTTTGTCTTTTGACGGGTCGTGGACGCCTTCGAATTTCAGGTTTTCATCGTCGAATACATCTATCTTTATGACGTTTTTGCCCTTGAAGGTTCCTCTCAGCATGTTCTCGGAGAGGGGGTCCTCGATGTATTTTTCGATGGCTCGTCTTAGTGGACGTGCACCGAATTCGGGGTTATAACCCTTATCGATGAGGAATTCTTTTGTGGCGTCTGTGAGTTCGAGATGCAGATTGTGTTCGACGAGTCGCTTGAAGACCTTGTTGAGTTCGTACTCGACGATGGTCGCCAGGTCATCCCTTGTCAGAGCACGGAAGACGACCTGTCCGTCGAGTCGGTTGAGGAATTCGGGCCTGAAGTAACGTTCGACCTCTTTGTTTAGCATTTCCTTCATTTTTTCGTAGTTTGATTCTTCGGTTTTTACGCCGAATCCGAAACCGGCCTGGTTCTTGATTAGGTCTGCACCGATGTTGCTTGTCATGATTAGTATGACATTTCTAAAGTCGATTTTTCTTCCGAAGTTGTCTGTGAGCCTTCCCTCTTCCATGATCTGGAGCAGCATGTTCGAAACGTCCGTATGCGCTTTTTCAATTTCGTCGAGTAGCAGTACGGCGTACGGTCTTCTCCTGATTCTTTCGGTAAGCTGTCCGCCTTCTTCGTATCCGACGTATCCCGGAGGTGCGCCGACGAGCCGACTTACGTTGTGTTTTTCCATGTATTCGCTCATGTCAAGTTGTATGAGAGCGTCGGCATCATCGAACATAAACTCTGCGATCGCCCTTGCCAGTAGAGTTTTTCCGACGCCGCTTGGTCCGATGAAGAGGAAGCTTCCGATGGGACGGTTTGGATCCTTTAGGCCGCTTCTGCCTCTTCTGACGGCTTTTGCGACGATGTTTACAGCGTCATCCTGTGAGACGACGGTTTTGTGCAGTTCGTCTTCGAGTTCGAGCAGTCTCTGTGCTTCCTGCTTTTCGAGCCTTGTCAACGGTACTCCTGTCATTGAGCTTACGACTTCGGCGATGACTTCTTCGTCAACGATACCGGAGGTTCCTTTGTTTTCCTCGTTCCATGTTTGCTGCAGTTGAGCTTTTTCGTCGAGGGCTTTCTGTGCTTCGTCCCTTAGCGATGCGGCTCGTTCATAGTCGGCATTTCTTACGGCGAGGTCCTTATCCTCTTGTAGTTTTTCGATCTTTCCATCGATTTCGGCGAGATCGGGCGGGGGAGCCATATTTTTGAGTCTTATCCTTGCGCCTGATTCGTCTATAACGTCTATCGCTTTGTCAGGGAGGCATCTTCCCGGTATGTACCTGATCGACAGTTCTACGGCATGTCGCAGCGATTCGTTTGTGAATTTGACCTTATGATGCTGCTCGTACCTTTCGCGAAGTCCCTTTAGTATCTCGATGGTTTCATCTCTTGAGGGCGGGTCAACTACTATTGTTTGGAATCTTCTTTCGAGGGCGGCGTCTTTTTCGATGTATTTTCTGTACTCGTCAAATGTCGTAGCCCCGATGCACTGTACTTCACCTCTTGCCAGAGCTGGTTTTAGTACGTTGGATGCATCAATGGCTCCTTCTGCTCCGCCTGCTCCGACGAGCGTATGTAGTTCATCTATAAATAGGATGACGTTTCCGGCTCTTCTTACCTCGTTAATGACCGCTTTAATTCTTTCTTCGAACTGTCCTCGGTATTTTGTTCCCGCGACCATCATAGCGAGGTCCAGAACGACAATTCTTTTGTCGTTGAGAATTTCGGGGACCGCTTTTCCTACGACTTTCTGGGCGAATCCCTCCACGATAGCGGTTTTTCCGACACCAGCTTCTCCGATGAGGACGGGATTGTTCTTTGTACGCCTGCAGAGTATCTGTATCAACCTTTCGATCTCGTTGGCTCTTCCGATAACGGGATCGAGTTCATTTTTTACAGCCAGCTCGGTGAGGTCCCTTCCAAAGCTGTCAAGAGCGGGTGTATTGCTTTTCTGTTTTGCATTTGTAGAGGCGCCCTGCGGACCCATCTTTGATCCCATGGCCTGATATGAGGTGTCGATGCCGGATCCGAGGAGGTTTAGAACTTCCTGCCTGACGTTTTCAAGTTTGAGTCCGAGGTTCATCAGAACCTGTGCGGCGATTCCTTCTGTTTCCCTTAGGAGACCGAGGAGGATGTGTTCGGTTCCGACGTAGTTGTGGTTTAGCGCCCGTGCTTCTTCGATTGCAAACTCTATGACTTTTTTGGCACGTGGCGTTTGCGGGAGTTTGCCCATGGTTACCATGTCTGGTCCGCTTTTTACAAGCTTTTCGATCTCCAGACGGAGCTTCTTAATATCGATGTCTAGTTTCTTGAGGACGTTTGCGCCTACTCCTGACCCTTCTTTGACCAGTCCTAGAAGTATGTGCTCGGTGCCGATATATTCGTGGTTAAATCTCTGGGCTTCCTGATTTGCCAGAGCCATTACTTTTCTTGCGCGATCTGTAAAACGTTCAAACATTTTTACCTCTTGATTCAATCCAGTGCGGTATCACTTCAATTCGCTGATCATTATACATAACGGGAACAAATTTTTCCAACCAGATACTCATAATATGTCTGAAAATGGCATTTGTTCACAGTAGCGGATAATAGCTACTATCCTATCATATATGGTATCGGTAAAATGGTGTTAGTACTTTTGGGAGAAGTTTGATGAAATGCGGGTTTTTAGCTAAATTAGACAGATTTGAGTATTGAATTAGCGATTATGGCGCATTTCGGATAGGCGTTTGGGGCAAAAATGCGGTTTCTTACTCAAACTGACTGATTGGTCCGTTTGAGATTCTTCGGTGAGCACTAGACTACTTTTTGTCTCCCAGAAGTTTTTTGAGGTAGACGTTTTCCCGCCTTGTGGCTTCGAGGTCGAAAAGGAGGTATTTAATGCTGACCCTTAGGTAGTCCAGCGATTCCTGAAGATTTGAAATGCTGTTTTCCAGTTTTTTGTGAGTTTCACTGGATTTTTTTGCGAGCAGCATGAATTTTCTCTGCTCAGAAGTCGGTATCGAGCCGATTTCCTTGACAAGTTCATTCAATTTACTTTCAAACGATGCTTCGTCCATAGTAGTTTTCCTTTCTTTTCACACATAAACCTCTACCGGAGCCACTTATTAATAAGCAAAAGGTATGCCAGTTGGCAAGTTGGGTAATTTAGGGCTTTATGGGAGTGCTTTTTCGGCTCTGAGAGCCTTTTAAAGCGTATTTTAATGCTGTTGTGGGTAAGGACAGATATGCAGTTTGTGTGGGCGTGTTGCATAAAGACAACGATTTGAGATTGGCATGGGCGTTAACTTGGGTAAAACGCAGACTTTATCGGCGGTTGTCGATATGTTGTTTTTTGTAAACATGAGCCGGATTTTATTTCAATTTTTGGCGTGAATTTGAGTATATTTTTGTTTTTTGGTATAATGGTATTTATGCGTTAGCAGCTTTTTTATCGGTTGTATGGGTAATCAGTATGGATTCAGTTTGTGTCAATTCTTTGCGGAAGGTTCGATTATGAGTAAAGTCCGAGTTTTGCGGTTTGCGGTTTGTGTTTTTTTTCTTGTTTGTTTTTTTTGCGGTTTAGCTTTTGGCGCCCCGCGTAAAGGCTGGAAGCGCAAGGATGTCGATATTCGTGCCGGCAACGGGCGGAGGATAAGGGGAATTTATTACCCTGAGGGCAAAGAGGTGCTTCTGCGTAAAGAAAAAAAGAGTCGCGCGCGATCTGCGACCAAGCCGTCCGCCCAGCCTATGGCAAAGTCTACGGCTACGGAAGGGACATCAGGCGTAGTTAGCAGTGTGTCTATCAATACAATAGACTCTCCTCCGATCGACGGGTTCATTCCGTGGATAGCGGTGACGGCAACTGATGAGCATGTCGATATTGATGAGATGGACTTTTATGCTGCGAAGCAACTTTCGATAATCGGTGAACCTCTTCCTGATATTCAAGCCAGTGATTTTGCAATAGGTATTTTTGATACCGGTGCCAGTGCTCATGTCATGGGTTACGGAGCTTCGCAGGTTCTTAATGTTGAGGGTTCGTATCTTACAAATAATCTTATAGAGATATCCGGTGTAACCGGCAGCGTTTTTGCGTGGGTGAGTGAGCCGCTTGCTTTATTTATCGCCGGGTTAAGCGCGATCGATCCTGTTGAGAAGACGCTTGATACGTCTGTGATGGTTGGGGAAAGTAATATTTCGATAGTTGTCGGCGATGAGCCCTTGCCTGACGACCCCGATCTACCGACGGCGATAGGTGCGCCGATGTCGGTGTTTTTTACGACGGTGATCAATAATGAAAATGAGATCACGATAGAGTATGGCGGTGAGGAATATACTGCTCCTGATATAAGTGTTTTTGACCATGATGATGCTAACGTACCGGATTATCCGATAGCTGTTCCGCTTGAGCTTCGTCCTTTGGGCGCGTTTTCGGTTGGCTACATTGCTTTTGATCTCGAGGATATATTGAACGGTAATATAGGTGTATCCAGCCCATCGGTTATTATCGGCAATTTCGCACAGAGCCTTTTCTTTGTTCACGCGGTGGATATGGATGATGACGGGAACTCTGCATTTGATAAGGATCGTTTCATGTTTGACACCGGAGCTCAGGTTACGGTTATCGGTTCGCGGATAGCGGCGAGACTTGGTATCGATCCTGATTCTCCGGAATTCATAGTCGATATCGAAGGAGTAACCGGTGATGTATCCTGGGTGAACGGTTATTATATCGATTCGGTAGAAATCCCTGCTTTGGGCGAGTGGCTGCGATTTACGAATGTGCCTGTTATATTGCTTGATATTGCTTCACCGGAGGGCGGTACGCTGGATGGTATTATCGGGATGAACCTTTTTACGGAATACAACATGGTTCTTCGCGGCGGGGGAATGTTTCTTGAGGACGATCCGATGCTGGAGCTTGAACGAATAGTTTTTGAGCGTAATGTAGCTGATATATGGCCTGCGGAGGGAGATGGAAAGGTTAACTTGCGTGATTTTGCTGTTTGTGCGGATGAGTGGCTTTCCGGTGCCGGGGCTGGTTGCGATATAGCGCCGATAGGTGATGTTGACGGTGAGGTTGATATTCTTGATCTTGCGGTTCTTGCTGAAAACTGGCTGGACGGAGCCTTTTAGTCGATAGTCTTTAGTCCCTCCTTCGGCGGGCAGGCTCTTGGTCGTTAGGGTTAAAAGCCTATTAGAGACTGCGTTTTTATTATTGTCAGGTGTTCCGGGTATGCGTGGAATGCGTGAATGTGCATTTCGGTTTTTCTTGCTTCGAAGTCGATGTAGCTGAAGGGTTGCAGGGAATCTGGATCTTCGTTTGGGAACTTTACGAAGAGTCCCCGGTTACGTCCAAAGCGTTCGAGATCCACATTGCTTTGGCGGTAGAGGTTCTCGCTCATTTTTTCGACCTGGAAGTTTGTCATGTAGCTAAGTCCGCGGCTTAGAGTGCACTTGTGAGTTTTTTGTCCCCGGAACTGGAATTTTTCTATGAGTCCTCTTTTCGGGAGAGATTGGTCGGGAAAACTGATAAGCTCGGTGAGACA
>VRUF01000193.1 GCA_019456245.1 Planctomycetota bacterium
CCACTGAAGCGGCGGAGATTTGATTTCTGCTGCGGATGCAAGCGAAGGTCTATAGCCCGTAAAGACCAATGCCAAAGTAACCGCGGCAATCCAACATGCTAATGGCGACAAAATATTTAAACGTTTTTTCACAACTATCTCCTTTTGTTTTTATCAGCCAGTTTGGCATCTTCTGTCTCAAACTCAGCTATTTCGCCCTGAACCGCAAGGTGTTTCTTATACGCCAGCACAACCCCGCGAACCACCAGGTTCGAAACCCACGAGTCCACAAAAGCGCATTCGTCTTTGATGATCCCAAAGTCACCACCGGTAACTATAGTATGCGGCCACCTCCCTATCTCCTCGGCATACTTTTCGACAACCGTTTTCAAAAGCCCCGCGTTTACAGCTTCTTCCGTATTGCCGCCAACAGCATCTTTAGGCGTATGCACATCGATCTCAGGAAGTTTCGCGGTCCGTTCGCTAAGCGCTTTCGCCGAAATAGTAAAGCCCGGCGCGATCACCCCGCCCATGAACACTCCTTCTTCATCAACCAGATCGATAGTAACCGCCGTACCAAAATCTGCCACAACAACCGCGTCCTCGACAACCGCAAAAGCCGCCGCCGCCGCGACAACCCTGTCCGTACCGACATCCATAGGATTTTCCACACCCATCTCAATCGGAAGATTGATGTCTACCCCGATAACCTTGATCGTCTCATCGAGTTTGGCTTTGCAAATCTCTCTAACCTTCTTAGTCCATTCGCCCTTAACAGAGCTTACGACTATCGACCCGTCCCGCAGATCGACGTCTGCACTCGTAACGAGCGGAATCTGCTCCCATGCCTCAACAAGCAAGGCCCCAAGCTTATCTGTATCATCGCCCGAAACCGATTCGATAAACTTCTCGCTGTCGCCAACAAACAATCCAACCGTAACATTAGTGTTTCCAATATCTATCGCTACAAGATTCATTCCACAGGTCCTTTGATCATTGCCCAAAGTAATTCGTTAAGTTTACCGAGCCCTTCACCCGTCACAGCCGATATCGTCGCGATATTCTCAACACCAAGTCTGCCTGCGATATCTTCCGCCAGCTCACCGTCCGGGTCGAGGTCTATCTTGTTGAGCACAATAAGTTCGTCTTTTTTTCCAAGCTCGTCGCTGTGCAATACAAGCTCACTCCGGATCTTTTTATAATTCTCCACCGGATCGGAACCGTCAGTCGGCATAATATCCAGGATATGCACGATGGTTCGCGTCCGTTCGATATGACGCAGAAAATCATGCCCAAGCCCGGCACCGGTATGCGCTCCTTCGATCAAACCGGGAATATCAGCCATCACGAACCTGCGAAAATCGCTAAGTTCAACGATCCCCAAAACCGGCTCTAAAGTCGTAAAAGGATAATTCGCGATCTTGGGCCTAGCCGCCGAACACCGCGAGACTAGAGTACTCTTGCCGGCGTTAGGCATTCCGACAAGTCCAACATCGGCGATCAGTTTCAGCTCAAGCAGCAGGTTACGTTCCTTCCCTATTTTGCCGTTAGTAGCAAACCGCGGAGTCTGCCTCACCGACGATGCAAAAGTTTTATTACCCTTGCCGCCTTTGCCCCCGTCGCAAAACCGAACCTTCATCCCCGCCTTGTCCAGATCTTTAAGCATCAGCCCTTCGATGTCTCTGTCATAAACCACCGTCCCGACAGGCACACGGATTACCAGGTCATCGCCGGAGAGGCCGGAACAATTATCCCCCCCGCCGCCTTGCCCGTTTTTTGCCTTCCAATGGTGTCTCGACGCAAAATCAAGAAGCGTATCAACATCCTCAGCGGCCTCCAGATAGATATCTCCGCCTTTACCCCCGTTACCTCCGTCAGGCCCCCCCTTGGCGATATTTTTCTCACGCCGAAAGCTGACGCACCCGTGCCCGCCATCGCCGGCCTTAATCCAGATTTTAGCTTCATCAATAAACATAAATAATTGTTCCATATTAAAAAAAGCGGTATAATACGCCTAAAACACACATTCCGGCATCTCATACCGTCTCAAAGCCCAGTATTATAACCCATATCCCACAAAATTACCACCCCCGGAATAAACATGTAAAAATGAAATTTGACCTGGTCCATTTTATTTATTAGGTTCTAAGTAGAAGCAAGTGAATACAAAAAAACGCAAATATTTTCTGACTCTGTGAAGTTTTGGTTATTTGCCGGCAAAAGCCGGAGCCTGATCGGACAATGGCTCAAAACAGCCAAAAACAGCACAAAATAAGGGGCATCGGTGTCGCTAACCACCGATGCCCCATTATTATTGTGTAATGGCCCGTCATCTTTGGGCCACTGATCCCGGAGTCTTAAATTTTCCCAAACGAACCATAAAGCAATTTGGCCTGAAAGATACGCCAACGGCCTTTCGTTCACCCTGGCAGAATCCAATTTGCGAAAGAGTTATAGGAACACTTTGGCGCCAATGTCTTGACCATATCATTGTTCTAAATGAAAAACACCTGCGGGCTGTACTGGACGATTATATCAACAATTATTATAACGTCAGCAGAACGCACATGTCGCTGGGAAAAGACGCCCCTGTTCATCGAGAGGTTCAAGCCAAAGGCAAAATTGCCAGCAGACCCATTAATGGCGGTTTGCACCACGTCTATCGCCGAGTAGCTTAACAGTCATAATATATGCTAAACTTCTCAAGCAACACACCTAATGTCTGCGCCCAAATCGAAATTTCAACCGCTTTGGCTGTCCTGCCGGAATAAAACCAGCCAACTCCAACCAATTATAAATTTCTAAAAGAGCAAAAACAACTCAATCAATTCTGCCAAACTTCAAAATTTAGCATCAGATGAATTTTTGCGTAAGACAGGGCAAGATCGCCGCTGCTGTTATATTCACAGATTACCTGATCGCCATTATAAAGATAGGTAGTAACACTGCCGTCTTATCACTCATTTATTTCAATATTCTTTTTAAGTTCTGAAAACTCAATAGCGCTAGTGGGCACCATAAATAAAGTAGAGCCATTGATATCTTGAATAAGAGAAACACCCAAAAAACCTCTTCTCACTTGAAGAAGTTTTTTCGATATCCAATTTTGTATCTCATTATAGCCATATCCTATAGAATCAGCATTAAAGGTAATCTGGTTTGAAAAATTTCTTTTAAATACTCCTTTCAAATATGTCCACCACAAATACAAAAATACAAGAAAACCACCAAATAATATTGGCACTATATACCACTCACCACGGAAAAGTTCACTTAATAAAAAGACTGACTTTACAGTTCCATACATAAGTGAAATCAGCATGAAAGACAAAGCTATCCGTATACCAAAAATGAATGGAGGATTAACCAACGCCTGAATAAAGGAAATCGAATAAACAATCTCTGAACTATTATTCTCAACCTTCTGTTCCATTTGAGATACTCCTAGTTTTTATAATACCAGGAGAACTAAAAGGGGTACGGTACATTTTTCGCTTAGTATCGTTGTTATGTGTAGCTTAAAGGCCGTTTTTGCCTGTCTTAAAAAAAATAACTATTGAAATTTATACTGACAATGCAGATGACCCAACTTTCAGTTTTTTAAATCAGTCTCGGCCTTAAGGCCGTATCCTTCACTTCATCATTCGCCATTCCGTGTTGAGTATTGGCTATTCAAAAAACGACCCACGACTCAGAGTCTGTCCGCCGAAGGAGGATCCCACGAAATTTGGTTGCGGCTTGACCACCCTAAGTTGTTTTCACTATTTGCTCCCTATGCAGAAAAGATGATGATTTGTTCTAATCAGGAGACGGTTGGAAATTGCTATTGGCGATGCAATGATTTTATCTTTCATGTCGATCTCGGAAACTATTTCGAATTTATCGTTTAATTTTATGACGAAGACCATTCCATCTTCGCGTGCGGCGTAGAGATGACCGCCTGCGATTAGAGGTGAAGAGTAAAATTTACCTTTGCCTTTTGGAAAGACACCGCTCCAGATACTTTTCCCTGTTAAGGGATCGATGCACTCAACTTGGCCGGTGTCACGAACTAAGTAAAACCGCCCTTTGTATTCCGCCGACGTTGGTACAAAGGTTCCAGTGTCCTCACGCTTCCATAAGCGGTGCGTTTCTGTTACGTCTCCGCTTCCGCCCAGCTTGATCCCGTGGAGACGAGGCACCCTGCGATCTGCCCTGCCGTAAGGGACAATTGCGATGTTTCCGGAAATAACAGGCGATGCTATGGTCGGCCATAATTCTGTGCCTTCAGGATTAAAATTGCCGCAGGACCAGAGGGTTTTCCCATCGGCGGCATCATGAGCTGTAAGATGCTGGGCGCCCCATACTAACAAAGCCTCAATTCCTTTGTGTGAAAAAACGATGGGAGTTGAGTATCCCTGGCGGCCTTCTTTTGGTGTTTTATAGTTGCGTCCAGCCTTCCAGACTAATTTACCGGTAACTTTGTCAAAAGCAGCTAGCCAGGAATCTCTGTCATGCATTTCGGCTATCACAACATACTTTTTCGTTAAGACAGGAGACGTTCCGAAATCCCAGTAACGCTTGTCTTTCCCGTATAGTTCGAACAGGTTTTTCTTCCAGCGGATAGACCCATCGAGGGCAAGTGCTGCAAAGTTACCGCTTTTGAAAAAGACGAAAACAGCGGACCCATCCGTTGTCGCCGAGGGATTGCTGCCTGATCCGTTTTTATGCCTGCCCTCGGCTTCGGGCCCCAGTTGTTTTTCCCAGATTGGTTTACCCGACCAGTCAAAGGCAAGCACGGTATCTGCACCTTTTGCCCCTGTAGTCAGGTAGATTTTTTTGTCCCATACAACAGGCGTAGAGAACCCCTTGCCGGGGAGGTCAATTTTCCAGAGCACCTTCTCCGGATCCCACGTAACGGGATAATTTCCCGAAGTGACACTCCCATTATTACCAGGCCCGCGCCAGCGAGGCCAATTGGTTTCAGATGCAGTAGACTGCGTTGTTATAATGAGAAAGCACACAATGCACTTTGTAAGTATTTTCATAGCAATTCCTTTTTAAAAAATCCGAAGGGTTATTTAGATTTATGTTCATAAACCTCATAAAGCAGGTCGAGACGTTCTTTTGCGCTGTTTACTTTTTCATGCAGCTCGGCTGAGAGCTTGTGATCCTTGTATATCCGTTCCTCGGCGAAACCTGCTTCCAACCCGGGAATTTGATCCTCCAGCTCCATTATCATCTCCTCGATCTGTTCGATGCGGTACTTGTTGAACTTGCGGATTTCTTTGGAGGCTTTCGGCTTGGCATCTTTGCTTCGCTTATGTTTTTTTGCCGCAGAGGTTTTCGCTTTGCCTGCCTCTGCAACCGCTTTTCGCTCTTTGAGCATTTCTGCATACCGCGAATAAACTTTTTTCTCGGCTTCGACCATCTCGCATTCACCGAAGCTGCGTTTGCCAAGGCTGTCGACGCCTACGACCAGAAGCCGGTCGACGATCCTGTCGAGAAAGAACCGGTCGTGGCTTACGACGATGATGGCTCCGTTAAATTCCTTCAATGCATACTCAAGCGTTTCCTTACCGGCGATGTCAAGGTGGTTTGTCGGCTCGTCCATGACCAGCACATCAGGCGCAGCGAGAACCAGTTTGCAAAGCATAAGCCTGTTTTGCTGGCCGCCGCTGAGATCGGCGACTTTTTTGAAAACATCGTCACCGCTAAACAAAAACGCACCGAGCCGCCCCCGAACAGCTTCCGGAGTAAGATCGGGCCGGACGCTTCGG
>VRUF01000194.1 GCA_019456245.1 Planctomycetota bacterium
TTCTTTCGATTGTTCGAGATGACGCTGAGAAAATATCTGTTGGCAAATTTGCGGGCAACCACACCCTGCCTCAGGAAGATATTAACCAATTACTCGTCGATAAGGCCAAAGAAGGAAAAATGGTCGTTCGCCTCAAAGGCGGCGATCCATATATATTTGGTCGCGGCGGCGAAGAAGCCGAGGCATGCTATGAAAATGACATAACTTTCGAAGTCGTCCCCGGAGTAACAAGCGCATTTTCGGCTCCAGGCTACGCGGGAATACCCCCAACACACAGAGACTGCACTACCAATGTAGCGGTAGTTACCGGCCACAGAAAAAAAGGGGACGACCGCCCTATCGACATACCAAAAGCAGGCACTGTGATATTCCTCATGTCTGTTGGAAATATTCCGAGGATCATAAAGCAACTGCTTAACGAAGGCTGGGCAGGTGACACACCCATCGCCGTCATCGAACACGGAACATGGTATGACCAGCGTGTAATAGCGGGCAAGCTCGACAATTTCCTGGAGATCATAAAAGAAAACCCACTGAGGACGCCGGGCATCTTTGTAGTCGGCAAGGTTGTCGAAATGCGGGAAAAACTCGGGTGGTATTCAAAAAAACCACGTATTCTCATGCTCGGAACACACCCGGACAAATACATACACCTCGGAACGATCGTACACAGGCAATTGATCGAATGCGTCGGCCTTGACGATTACACAGACGCCGACAAACAGATCGGCAACATCAAAGCATTCGGCTGGATCGTCTTTACAAGCGCAAACGGCATTCGGCACTTCTTTGCAAGGCTAAAAACAAAAGGGCTCGACTGCCGCTCACTTGCAAACGCGAAGATCGGAGTCATCGGCGCTACTACCGCAGAAACACTCGCCAAATACGGAATAAATGCAGATCTTTGTGCGAAAAATCAATCAAGCCAGGGACTTCTGGAAGCTTTCAGCAATGTCGATGTTAAAGGTGAAAAGATACTGCTGCCTCAGGCTGAGGTATCTTCCCAGTTATTGCCCGATGGCCTGAAAGAAATGGGCGCCGATGTTGTTAAAATGCCCGTATATAAAACCATCGAACGTCAGTGCGACGACGTTGACTTTGATTATATAGACCAGGTGCTCTTTACAAGCGGTTCGAGTGTAAGAGCATTCGTAAAACGTTTTGGACAAGTGCCGGAACATGTAAAAGCCTACTGCCTCGGACTGCCGACACTTTCAACCGCAGAAGAAAACGGAATCGAAGCAGAAGTCCTACCGAAAGATCAGGAGTAAATATGCGTAACGTTAAGAGTGCAAAACTTTTTAACAAAGCCCTACAAGTTATCCCCGGCGGAGTCAACAGCCCTGTCCGTGCGTTTAAGTCTGTTGATGCAAAACCGATATTCATTGAAAAGGCAAAAGGCCCTCACCTTTACGATGCCGACGGGAATAAGTACATCGACTACTGCCTTTCATGGGGGCCTATGATACTCGGCCACGCTAACAAAGACATACTCAGCGATGTCCGCAAGGCCATGGCAAAAGGCACCAGCTATGGCATACCAACCGAAGCCGAGACAATACTCGCTGAGATGATAACCAAAGCAATTGCATCTATCGACAAGATTCGCCTCGTAAGTTCCGGTACCGAAGCTGTCATGACGGCCCTGCGTCTTGCTCGTGGTTTTACCGGCAAAGATAAGATCGTAAAGTTCATCGGAGGTTATCACGGCCATGTCGATCATATGCTGGTCAGCGCCGGATCCGGTCTTGCAACGCTTGGAGCCCCTTCCAGCCCGGGAGTGCCAAAAGATTTTGCAAAAAATACTATCGTACTTCCATACAATGATCTCGATGCCGTTAAAAAAGTTTTTGCGAAAGAAGGCAATAAAATCGCAGCCATTATTGTTGAGCCCGTCGCCGGTAACATGGGAACCATCATCCCGCCCAAAAGCTTCCTAAAGGGCCTTAGAAGTGTATGTACGAAAAACAAATCTTTGCTGATATTCGATGAGGTAATAAGTGGCTTTCGCCTTACGTACGGCGGGTACCAGGACATCATAGCTGTCAAACCTGACCTGACAACATTAGGCAAGATCATCGGCGGCGGTTTCCCGATAGGAGCAGTCGGCGGAAAGAAAAAGATAATGGATTGCCTTTCGCCTCTCGGCACTGTTTACCAGGCAGGAACTCTTTCCGGTAACCCGGTTTGTGTTGCTGCCGGTATCGCAACGCTCAAAATGCTAAAATCGAAAAAGCCCTACGCAAAACTTAACCGAACAACAGAAAAACTTTGCAAAGGCATAACGGAAATACTCGCCGAAAAGTCAATCCCGCATACGATCAATCAGATCGGCTCGATGTTCACCCTCTTCTTCAATGAAGGGCCGGTAAAAGATTTTGATTCGGCTGCGAAGTCAGATACAAAACGATACGGGTCATACTTCAGGCAGATGTTAGAAGCAGGAATATACATACCCCCAAGCCAGTTCGAAGCGAATTTCGTATCGACAACACACACGCAAAAAGATTTTGACAAAACCATCAAAGCAATAAAAAAAATCAAAGTGTAAATGATACCGGTATGGTTTGTGTTATGGCTCTACAGGCATCTCTGTTGGGTGTTCGTTAAATTTATGCTCGGGATGATTCCATGCGGCATCGACTAAACTGGTTTCAGTAAGCAATGCAGCCATCTTTTTTGTCGACCGTTGCCATGCACCATAAATATAACAATTTTCAGGCGTACCACCACACTCGCAGTGCTTCATAAAACAGTCTTTAAACAAACCGCTGCCCTCCATTACCTCAAAAAGATCCATAAGGCTCGTATGGCTGGGCGGATTTACAAACTTATATCCCTTACTTCGCGGTGTTGCTAATTCTACAATACCGGCATCGACAAGCTTCTTGAATATTTTCGTCAGGTTACTTTTCGGTACACCTTCAGCTTTTGAGATCGCTTCGATACTTACCGGCAATTGCGTTAAATGCCTGACCATATACATTAAAGCGTGGAGAGCATAGCTGGTTACTTTTTTTAATTTCATTATGTTCTCTATTCCTTGGTATTTACGAATTATTATTCTGTCAAATCTTCGATTTTCTTGCTTCCGTTAATGTTAAGTTCGTCAATTTTTCTGTAAAGACTCGATAGGCCAACACCAAGTGCCTTCGCAGCCTGTGCCTTGTTCCCGAAAAATTTATCAAGAACATGAATAATGTACTGTCTTTCATAACTTCTCACGGCATGATGCAGATCATACTCACCATTGTCATTCTTGGTATCGGCAGCAGCAAAAATGCCTATATCGGAAACTTTTATCGTATCGCCCTCGGCGAATATGATAGATCTCTCGATAACATTCTGCAGTTCTCTTATATTGCCCTTCCACTCGTAATCCATAAGCACTTGCATTACGTCATCATTGACATAAACGCAGTTTTTGCCCATCTCTGAATTATATTTTTCGACAAAGTAACGGACCAGTTTGGGTATATCATCTCTTCGTTCCCTCAGCGGCGGCAAATGTATTCCTACCACATTGAGGCGATAGTAAAGATCTTCTCTGAACTTATCGTCATCAATTTCATCAAGCAGCTTTTTATTTGTCGCTGCTACCAACCTGTGGCGAATTTCAATTGGTTCTGTTGCACCTACCGGCCAGATTTCTCTATCCTCTACAGCCCGAAGCAGTTTAACCTGACAGCTTAAAGGCATATGTCCGATCTCATCAAGAAACAAAGTCCCATCTCCCACTGCTTCAAACAGGCCCTTCTTATCGCTGTGAGCACCTGTAAAGCTGCCCTTGACATGTCCAAAAAGCTCACTCTCAAGAAGCCCCTCAGGAATCGCACCGCAGTTTATGGCGATAAACCGGCTGGACGATACCGAACTTGTCGCGTGTATAGCTCTGGCAACCATTTCCTTTCCCGTACCGCTTTCACCTGTGATCAGAACATTACTTCTTGCGCCGGAGACCTTATAAATCGTCTCGAAAACATGCTTCATCGAAGGCGAATCACCGATTATACTGTCAATGCTGAACTGACCGTCAAGCTGCGTTTTAAGATCTGTGTTCTCTTGCTGCAATTGGCGATAGCGTGACTGCTGCTCAATCTTCAGAATAACATCTTCAAATATCACCGGCTTCATTACATATTCGCTTGCACCAAGCTTAATAGCCTCTACTGCCATTTCTACAGTACCGAAGGCCGTTACCATAATCACCCTGGTATCGGGGCGAAGACTCATTGTTTCACGAAGAACCTTAATTCCGTCGGCACCCGGCATCTGAATATCAAGGATAACAACATCGTAGGGATCTTTGCGAATAGCATCTATCGCTTTAAGACCGTCACAAGCCGTAGTAACCTCAAAGCCTTCCTCCACTAAAACTCTGGAAAAAGTCTCTCGAAAAGTATCTTCGTCGTCTGCTAATAAAATCCTTACCTTCATTACTATTCCCTATTTGTATGCTTTTTTTGAACTATCTCAATTATATATTTTCGGCAGCATCTTCAACCGCACCTGTATCGCTTATTAAATCCTTCTTTGGTCTTACAGGAACTCTGATTATCACTGTCGTTCCTTTACCGGGCTCTGATTCCAGTTCAATTAAACCATCGACTTCGGCTATTAAATTGTAGCTTATATACAAACCCAGGCCAGTACCCTTTCCGATCTCCTTCGTAGTAAAAAATGACTCAAACGCCCTTCTGCAAACCTCCTGCTCCATACCAATTCCGGTATCACTGATTCGAACTTCGATCATATCATCAACAAAACTCCGTGTAACTTTGAGTTGTTTATAACTATCTGCCTCCTTGGCAACCATCGCATCCAGTGCATTGATGATAATATTCAGCATTACCTGCTCATAATGTAATGGGTTGAGCCACACCATAGGCAGGTCGAAATTGACAACGTTATCGAACTCAACAGAAGTTGCACGTTTATCAAATCTAACCAGTGCGAGCGTGCTCTCTATAATAGTATTGACATCGACCCATTTATACTCGCTCGTTGCAGGCCGTGAAAGACTCAGCATTCGTCTAAGAATTAAAGATATTCGCTCGATCTGTTCTTGCATCAAGTCCAGCTGTTCAGGCTGGGCGGGTACCTTGATCTTTCGGGCGATATATTGAACAATCGACGACAGACTCGCAAGCGGATTTCCTATCTCGTGTGCAATACCGGTTGCCATTTGACCGATAGCTACCATTTTTTCACGTTGAGCAAGCTCTACACGAGACATTTTGAGCATCTCATTGATCAGAGCAGTCTCTTCAGTACGTGTCCTAAGATCAGATTCAAGCTTTTTATGTTCCGTAAGATCCTGCCCTACAATTACATAACCAAGCCTTGCGTTACCTGCGTCCATAACAGGACAGCTTTTCGCTTCGACATACTGACCTTCAACTTCAAAATTGATACGACCTTCAGATGAATTCCCATCGTTAATTTCTGTCTTGAGCCCTGCGATATGCTCGACTAGCTTAGCGGGAAAATCATCAAGCAAATCCTTCTTGCCACCGGCCCATTTGGCTGCTTCTGGATTGGACATAGCAACCTGGCCCAATACTGTTCGGAACCCATTTTGTACCTTTTTTGATATTTTAAATATTTTCAGAAAATCCGCATTTTAGACTTGCG
>VRUF01000195.1 GCA_019456245.1 Planctomycetota bacterium
TCCTGCCGATTGATAATGCAGGATCAGCCGACGACAAACATCGATTCTTTAACCGTCGCGCAGAAGCATGGTATACCGCCGGAGAAATGTTTGCAGGCGGCGATGTGCAGTTTCGTTCAAACGATATTTATTTACGCGGTCAATTGTGTACTCCGCGTTATGAGTTCCGTAACGGCAAGATTTTAATTGAGTCAAAAGACAGCATCAAGCAGCGGCTTAAGAAAAGTCCTGACCGGGCGGACGCTTATGTAAACGGCTTGTATGCTTTGCAGTATGTAGATGGCGAACTTATCGGTGGTCGCGCTACTTATTCAAATGGGTTCGACGATGATGATGATGATATTTATAGTGGAGGTTACAGTGCAATGGCGATGTGAACCACGAATGAACACCAATTGACACTAATTATTTTGACGGGATTTACAGGATTGACACGGATTAAGAAAAGGCAGACGTTTTGAGCGAAATAAACAGATTAGCTATGGTTACTAAATTCTGGAAGCATTCAGACGAAAGTCTGCGTGATGAGATAGATCGTATGACTACCGGGTTTAACTTCTACGTCGGCAATCAGTGGGACGTTAAAGACATCGCCAAGCTTGACCGGGAAAAGCGCCCGCACCTTACTATCAACCTTGTGCTGCCTATTATCAACCTGCTCAGCGGTATTCAGAGGCAGGGACGGCAGGATATAACCGTTATCGCACGCAAAGGCGGTCTAAAGAAGCTGGCGGCGGTATTTACTGAAACAATGCGGCATTGCCTCGATGTTACCGATGCCGACTATGAGATTGCCGACTGTTTCCTTGACGGCGTTATCGGAAACAAAGGCTGGCTCGGCCTGGGCATTAACTATGACAACGATCCCTTTCATGGTGATATTGAGCTTTCAAAAGTTTCCCCGTTTGATATGCGGGAAGACCCGGACGCTAAAGAGTATGACCTTAACCGTTCGGGCAAGTTTGTTATCCGTGACTACTGGATGGATAAGAAGTCCATCATTCTTAACTATCCGCTCAAACAAGCTGATATAGAAGCAGGCGGGCTTGATATTGACCCTCAATCCGGCGACATTGTTGGCGATAATGAAAAGGGTATCTACCGATGGCGGCTCCGTGAATGCTGGTGGAAAGAATACGAAAAACGTCTGATCCTCGTTAACGCTGTAACCGGCGAAGTTCGCCCGATCAGTGAGGCCAACGCCGTTGTTGCCGTCGCTATCTCTGCTAAAAGTAATGTCTGGCATATGAAGGAATGGGTTGTTCCCGTGCTTAATAAGACGGTGACCGCTGGTAATATGGTTCTGGAAGATATTGCAGACCCGTACAACGGTGTGACGAATTTCCCGTACTACCGATTCTGTCCGTTCTGGGTGGATGGTTATGTTATGGGAGTATCGCAAAACCTTATAGGCCCGCAGCAGGAAGTAAACAAACGGCGCTCGCAGGCACTGCATAACCTTAACCAGACCGCCAACTCGGGCTTTAAAGTCAAGAAGGTGCTGAATAACTATGACAAGCATCTGGCAAAGCACGGCGCAACGCCCGGCGTTGTGCTTGACGAATCTAAAGCCGGTGGAAAAATCGAACGCATTGAACCGGCCCCGTTATCCGAAGGGCATATAACGGCGTCCTCGATGAGCGCTGACGACATGAAACATATTTCTGGTGCTAACCCTGACCTTATGGGGCAGGTGATTCAAGGCGAAAATGAGTCCGGTATCGCTATTCAGCTTAGGCAGGCTCAGGGAATGAAGGTTGTCGAGGTGATGTTTGATAACTTCGCTCGAACGCAAAAGCTTATTACGCTGGGGCTTGTCGATATGGTGCGGCATACCGATGTTTACAGCGATGAAGAGATTCTCAATATCGTGTCTGATAAGAATATGGACGTCGATTTGAATCTGCTTAGAAGCCGCAAGGTTGGCAAGTACGGTATTAAGATCGAATCTTCTACCAGTTCGCCGACTGCTCGATATGCCAACTTCACTTCGGTTATGGACATTGCCAAGATGTTCCCCGACCGCATACCGCCTGAAGCGGTTATCGAAAACAGCGATATTGTAAATAAGGAGGGTTTGATCGACAGAGTCTTGCCTGTGCAAACAGTGGTCGATGATAAAACGAAAACTGACTTTAAATCGAAGCGGGTTGATAACACTAAAGAGGTCGTAGTGGATAAAACCAATAGTGTCAGAGTTTAAAAAATAAATAGTGTCGTAGTTTAGTGTCGTAACTTTACCAGAAGGATTTCTGGGATTCGGGTAACTTAGCCCGTTAATTATTATTGTGCGGAGTTTTTGGCAAGTACAAGGCGTCTGTCGGCTGCCGCCCGGATACGTAGTGTTCTACGTTGAGGACGTCCAGACCGGCAAAGACAACACAGTAATTGCCGAAAAGAACCACAAGAATAGAAAGGAATAAAACAATGAGTGAAACAGAAACAAACGTAAGCAGCAGCGAAGAAACTAAAACCGAGGTTAAGACTTACAGCGAAGAGCAGTTTAAAGGGTTGCTCTCTGATAAGCAGGCGGAAGTTAAGAAGCGTCAACAGTTGGAAAGCGAAATTGCGGGTTTTAAATCTGCAAAAGCTGACCCTCCTTCAGGGAAAATTGAAGGTTCTACCGGCGATGATGCTCCTATGACTGTAAGCCAGTTCAGGACGTTGCTGGCCGAAGAAAGAAAAACCGATTCCGATGCACAGTTTGCCGCGTTGGAAAAGGACAGTATTTCCCAGGTCAAACAGAAATATACCGCTGATGCACAAGGCGAAGGGCTGGACTATGATTCAGTTGTTGCCGAAGGCGAAAGCAATCTTTCTGAAGGCGACAGGCTGGCGATAAGACAGTCAAAGAATCCTGCTTATGAGAAGTACAGGCGGTGTATTTTTAATACTCCTGCACTTAGCGAAAAAGCTGAGGCGGTAAGGACTTCAAAGCTGCTTGAAAATGTAAAGTTAAAAGGCCGTGTACCCGGCACCGGCGGCGCCGCTGGTGGTTCTAATGAAACCGATGTCAGCAGTATGACAGAGGAACAACTCGATAAGCTTGCTGAGAGCATCGACTGATCAGTTTTTAGTTTTTAATACTACAGCGCGATTTGAGATTGTATCAGCAGCTGTAACTTATTGTTTACTAAGGAATTAACCCGTTTTTGTTTTGAAAATTAGGATTTTGGTACTTCGATATTGTTTAGAATTTAGGATTTAGTGCTTAGGATTTCAGCGTGATCTTGTAATAAATCGCGCTGTAGTATTAGTTGTTGTAGAAATAGAAAAATTCCATTTGGGTGAGCAGTTTTGTTCAAATGCAAGGCTTTTGTCCTGCTCTGCACCACAGGCGTACTGTTGTACGTCGAGGATCAGGGACCGGGCAAGTAACGCAGCAGTTGGGCAAAAGAGCCTCCCAAAACATTTAGAGGAACGAAATTATGAGTAACACAATATTTGTAAGAGGCGGCGCAAATGCTGCGTCCGTCGAGCAGATTTGGGGCGAAAAGACCTGGCGGCAGGCGGAAAAGGATGCGTACTTTAACGATGGCCGCTTTGTCGGCACTGACAGCAATAGCCTCATTCAGATTAACACTGACCTGACGAAGAATAAGGGTGATCTGATTACGACCCCTCTTCGTGCAAGGATCATCAGTGATGGTAAGGTTGACGACGCGGTTATCGAGGGCCAGGAAAAGGCGCTCACGTTTCACAACTGCGAAACGACTATCCATAAGCGCAAAGAAGCCGTTCGCCTTGATGGTGAGATGACCGAGAGGCGTACCAAGATCAAGCTTCGAAGTGAAGCAAAGGATGCGCTGGCGCTCTGGCACGCGGATACGCGGGATACCGATGTCCTTATGGGGTTGTCGGGTCTGGCTAATGCCGTCGGTACTATCGCCGCGGCGGCTCCGACTTCTAATCGCTGGTTTATCGGCGGTCAAAAGACCGACAGCACCGGTCTTGTGACGGTTGCCGACGATGACCTTTTGGATGATACCGGCGGTATCCATCTGTTCGGTACGATGGTTCTTAGTCACCTAAAGCGTATGGCGATGGTCGACGGCGGTTCGTCTTATGGCAAGCTCCGTCCGGTGGTTATCCGCGGTAAGATGTATTTCGTATACTTCGGCAGTCCGTGGCAGATCAAGGCGCTCAAACAGGAGCAGCGTTGGATTAACGCACAGAAGGACGCTAATATCCGCGGTGAAGATAATCCGATCTTTAGCGGGGCTTGCGGTATCTGGGACGGTATCATTGTCCATGAGTACGACAAGATTCAGACTCGTACCGGTGACGGGACGGGGACCGACGCGGGCACCTACTTTGAAAGCGGTGACCCGGCAGCCAATGGTATTTCCATGTCGCGTGGTCTGTTCTGCGGCGCGCAGGCTGGTATCATCGCTTATGGCCGCAAGATCGGCTGGAAAGAAAAGGTATTCGAGTATGACAGCCAGTTCGGTGTTGAGGTTTCGAGTATCTATGGGTTCACCAAGGCCAAGTTTAACAGCGAAGATTTTGCGGTGATCTCCTGCGACACAAGGGTCGACCTCGATTCTTAGCGGGTCTTTGTTCCGCTGGCGGTGTTCTCGGCCTGTCGATGATGCTCGACGTACGTTAGTACGCCTGTGCTCATAGCAGACCTGCGGCCGTGCCAGCGAAAAAAATCCCGCGCTAAGAAAAGCGGTGAAGTATGAATGTTAAATGTGGTGGTGCGGACGGCTATGCTGTCCGTGCTGCCATATCGTTGCGAAAAACTCCTCGCTAAGAAAAAACTGTGAAAGTTAAAGGGTTTGTATATGAGTGGTTCCGTAAAATCAATCAGACATCATAATGTGGCAGCGGGTAGAGACACAGACGATGCCCATGCGCAGTATCTTAGGCTGGCAGAAACGGCTACTCAAACGATGGCTGGAAGCCTGAACCTAAACAATAATAATATAAATAACGTTCTCACTTTACAGGCTAAGACTATTTCTTCATCTACGAATCTTGAACTCCTTGCAGCTACTATGGATATCTGTGTTACTGGGCTTTTGGATATTGACGTAGGTGCTTTGGAAGTCTGTGTTCTTGGGCTTTTGGATATTGACGCCGGTTACACGAATATCCACGGGTCTGTGTACCACGACGGGGAACTAGAGATTACCACTTGCGACGACCCTCCGTTAAGTCTTGTTATGACAGCCCTTACAGGTGAAAGTACCGAGGGTTTTATGTGGTTTGAGGGGGAGGAATGTGTTTTGGCAATCGCAGACGCCCCTATCTGGTGCTGTGGTAGTGCTGGTTCTTATTCCCTTGACGGGTCACTTATGATTAAGGTGGCCGGGTCTAAACGATACATTAGATACTATGCGGCGATTTGATGATCAAAATTTATACAATATATAAGCAAGGCCAAACGATACCTCATAAGGTTTTAGAGGGTGTTGTCTCGCAGACGGTGGAATGTTGCCTTGTGCCGATCACACAGACCAAAGGCAATACTGCAAGGCTTAACAGTGTAAACAACTGGATTAGTGCGTTGGAGTTTAGAACTGACGAAGTTTTTGTCGGCATGGATGGCGACGTTGTTATGGATGACCCTGAAACGATTGCCAGGCTCCTTGAAGCGATGAAGCCCGACGTATTCATGGCTACGA
>VRUF01000196.1:0-1048 GCA_019456245.1 Planctomycetota bacterium
AAGTCGCCCACAACGTACGACGGCGGATTCATCGAATGTATCAACACCCATTTCTGTTGCATCGGGAAAAAGTTTGGACATTCGCCATTGACACCCTCGATATTGCCAATATATTTCCATTGAGTAAGCTCTTTGTCCTGTGCTTCACAGACCAAACCGTTACTGTCTTTGAACGTGACAAAGGTTCGTCCGTCAGATCGGAACACAAAGGGATCGCTCCAGCCCCTTTTGATACTGGCAGGGACCCCGTTCATACCGGCGGCCATCAGCGGCCCATCGTTAACTCGACGCCATTTGATCAGGTCGTCGTCGAGAGGTTTCGCGCCCCATTGCTCCCGCTTCCCGAGTCGTGTAGCATCCTTTCTGGAGGGAACAAAGGTATAGAAGATCATTGGCCTGTTATTATCGTCGAGGGCGACACAACCCGAATTACAGCGCCGCTCACCACGCTCCTTCATCGGCAGCAGCGCCAATGGCAACTCTTCCCAATAGACAAGATCTTTGCTTCGTGCATGGGCCCAGGGCGCGCAATTTTTTCCCGAACCTTCGTCGCTGAAGGGGTTGGACAAATAGAAGATATGATAGTAGCCCTTGTAGTAAATCGCGCCGCAAATGTCACTCATCCATTGTGCCGGCGGACGGAAGTGGTAGACGGGTCGCGTCGGATCGCTTTCCGCTTTTGGTATTGCAGCCCGCACAGCCGCCATAGCTTTCTCGCGCATGGCGCTGTCGTCGGCTTCGGCCCCGGCAAACAATGATAACGTCACGCCGATACACAATGCCATTACCGTCACAATGCTCTTCATGGTCATGACCTTCCTTTTTCTCATACCGCCTGTCCTTATTCGCCGCTCGAGCCACAGCCTGTATTGTATCGCCCAAAACCCTCAATTCAAGGAAATTCGATATCGATTCTCAGGAATTGTATCAGAAATGTCTGTTTACCTGGGATTTCCCATATAACCTTTTATGTCTTAGATCAGCTACGCCGCTGAGCCTCTTTTCTAAATAGAATATCAAATCTGTCTCGAAAACTCTTGACTCTCAG
>VRUF01000196.1:1058-5597 GCA_019456245.1 Planctomycetota bacterium
AGTATGTTATTGCCCTTTAGGCCATCCTTTTTGCTTTCACCCATTGGGTTCTCCAAATCAGAACAGCAAAACCGTCTTAAACAGCATCCACAAGCCCTATACTACCAATATTCCGTTTCTTTGTCACGGTTTACCTGGGAAATCCGGGATAAAATAGGTTTCGTACGTCCTCCTTGTATTTGACATTTTGCGGAGATTTCGTTACCATCGCAACTATGACTATGAAAAAACTGATCTTATGCATTTCTGTTATGGTCGCTGTCTGTGGTTGCGATCAATCGCAAAAACTTCCGCAAAAACCATCCATCGAAGGAATTAAGTTTACAGACTTAATACCATCGACAGCCGAAAAACTTCCCGCTGCGATCAGGCTAAAGATGTTGACGTTCGAGCTCCCGCGAGAAAACCTCCTACAGATGAGCCTTGCCTTCAAAGCTCTGTCAAAAGAGAACATAAAGTTTGTAAACCGCAAAGCCTTCGACCGAAATGCTTTTGTCGCAGGCATCGGAAGCCAGGAAATATGGTCGCTTACAGGCGACAAACTAAAAGCGGCAAAAGCAAAAAAGATAAGCACCAACAACATCACGATACGCAACCGCGACGGCGATGAAATACCCGTAAAAGAAGTGTTCGATAACGTTTCGCTTATCTACACTGACGCAAGCTCTCAAGTGATCCAACACGACCTCTTCAGTGGAACCGTTTCCTGGAGAATAAAGGCAGGGCCCGCTGCCCAGCGAAAAGGGGCGGCCATCATAAAAATAGAAGCCCTGTCAAGATCGCAGAAGCCGTCCATTCTCTCCAAAGCTACCGGAAACGAAGAATTTGGACTGACCGTTTTCCGTTCATTGTCAATGATGCTCAAAATGGAAGAGGGGCAGTTCCTCATACTCGCCCCCCAGGCTGCTCTCGCTAAAGTCAAAACCGAAACACCTGCGACCATAAATCTCGCAGAGCTTTTTTTCTTTTCAAGAGGAGACTTCTACACACGCAAACCGGTTACCGGATCTGAAAAACCAGACAATGGACAATATGACTTCCAGAAGGATATTGTCCTGGCAAGAATATACATGCTTATCTGCACAGAGGTACAGAATTGACCGATAAGCCTATAACCGGTACTCCTAAAGTCGCACTCGTAAAAACGGGAACATACGACAGTGAAATAATCGCACCTGCTATAGAAAAGGTTTTCTCACTGCTGGGAGGAACCGGAAAATTCGTCACAGGCGGCGACCGCGTTCTCATAAAACCAAACTTGATCGCACCAAGACCAAACGAATCCGCCGTCCAGACACACGCGGCAGTCATACTCGAAATCGCAAGAGTCCTTAAGGACATCGGCGCGAAACCTTTTATCGCGGATTCTCCCGCATGGAAAAATACGCAGGCATGTATAAAGATCATCGGGCTTGAAGAGCCGCTTAAAAAGCTTGGGGTACCCGTGTGCCAGCTCAACAATGGCAAAAGAATAAAGATCGCAGGCTCAAGCGTCGCTGTCAGCGAGGTCGCACTCGAAGCGGACAAAATAATAAACGTTCCAAAGTTTAAAACACATCAGCAGCTTACGGCAACTTTTGCGGTAAAAAATATTTTCGGATGCGTACCTGGAAAAGAAAAAGCATTCTGGCACTTCGCCCGTGGAAAATCGCACCACGACTTCTGTGAAATGCTGCTGGAGATTTACAAACTCCTCAATCCCGCTATCTGCATCATCGATGCCGTCATCGCAATGGAAGGGATGGGACCGTTGAGCGGGACGCCGCGAAAACTCGGCTGCCTCGTGGCATCGTCCGATCCGATCGCCTGCGAGTTTGTCTGCGCAAAGCTGATCGACATGAAACCGCAGGAATTGCCCATAGTAAAGGCGGCGAAAAAAATCGGCTTCGGATGCTGCGATCAGGATTCCATTGAAATAGTCGGCGATGACGTGAATGAGCTGAAATGCCCCGATTTTAAGCGTGCAAACCCAATCCCGCTAAGATTTTCCTTCCCACGCATCTGCAAAAGCGCCGCCAAACAGCTTTTCTTCATGGCCAAAGAAACCATGGGCGGTAATAAGGACAGGTAAACACTGTTGACATCGGCGCCTGTTTTAACTATACTGATCAAAACTAAAAAATCCCGTTTTGTTCGCGGTAACTTGTTTTCAAATAAACACTTACCATTTTACTCGCGGACATTTACTACCCTTAAGGGTATAGCATACTCGCATGGTCGAAAACATTAAAATCCTTGGAATCGAAACCAGTTGCGACGAAACCGCGGCGGCTGTGGTTACAAACGGCAGCCAGATTGAATCGTCGGTCATCGCTTCGCAAATAGAGCTGCACGCAAGATTCGGAGGAGTGGTCCCGGAGATCGCATCGCGGGCACATGTCGAAGCGATATACCCGGTCGTTACACAGGCACTTGAACAGGCGAAAATAAAACCTGCCGATCTGGACGCGATAGCCGTCGCCAATCAGCCGGGGCTTTCGGTTGCGCTTATCGTCGCGGTTACGGCCGCAAAAACTCTGGCGTTCGCTCTGGACAAACCGCTCATCGCAATAAACCATATCCACGCACATCTGCAGGCGGCGATGCTCGCCGAAGAAAAGATTGATCTGCCGGCGGTAGCGCTCATCGTCTCCGGCGGACACACGAGCCTGTTCGATTGCGAATCGGCACTGGATCTGAAACTGATGGGCTCGACAATCGATGACGCCGCTGGGGAGGCGTTTGACAAAGTCGCAAAGATACTGGGTTTGCCCTATCCCGGCGGACCGAGCATCGAAAAGACCGCGAAGAACGGCGATCCGAAAGCTATCGCATTTCCGCGTTCGATGCTGGATCGCGATTCGTTCGACTTTTCGTTCAGCGGTCTGAAAACCGCCGTTCTTTATTACTGCCAGGGACAGGATATGAAAGGCGAAAACAAAGTTGCCTCGATGAGCGAAAAAGAAATCGCAGACATCGCCACCTCATTTCAGGCAGCGGCAGTAGACGTTCTGACGATAAAAACGATAAGAGCTGCCGACTATATAAAAGCAAAAACCGTCCTGCTTGGCGGAGGCGTGGCGGCAAACTCTGCACTTAGAGAACAGTTGCAAAAAGCCTGCGACGAAACCGACCGAAAACTCCTGATCGCACCGAGACATCTATGCACCGACAACGCGGTAATGGTAGCATCGCTGGCTTACCACAAATACAAAGCAAAACAATTCGCGGATCTGGCTCTCGAACCAAAAGCGAGTTACTGATCAGCTATTAGCTATGTGAACCGAGAAGTGGAGTTTGGAGTCAGCGATGTGTAAATGGGAAGCTAAGAAAGTAACCAAGAAGAGCCTATTGCAACTGGCTAAAAAGAAATCAAAGATATGTTTAGGAGTCTTATTCATCATGGGCTTTTCATTGTTTGGATCTTGTGCAAAAAAAACACCTGAAAATCATTTCTGGAGGTGGTTTGAGAAAAACCAGGAAATGCTTTACAATTTCGAAAATGATCGAAACCAGGCCTTCCATAAACTTAAAACAGCCTTGTCCAAAGTCCATCCTGACCTGACATTTGAATTTGGACCAGACGTGAATGGTGTACGTGACTTTGTAATAAGTGCCGGCGGACTAAGAGAAGCATTTCCTGTGGTGAAATCTCTTTATGAGTCCGCGCCGCCAATGCCTCGCTGGAATTTTATCGCATTTCGCCCTAGACGAGCGCCGATGCCACTAAAGATGAATGACATTACGATAGAACCTTCGAATCTTGAAATAGCCCTTGAACCGGATGGTGTAAAACCCGGTTTCAATGTTTTTGTGAAAGATTACGAGGAATCTAAACGTGACCTTTACTTACATTTGGTTTTTCTAATGCTCGATCAAGCCATCGGTGAATATGATATGACAATGAAAGTTGGATTTATCGAAATCAAATCATTTGAGGAAAATACGGAATTTAAGAGACACCGTTTTGACGAACTTCCTCAAATATTTGATGAGTTTGTAACAAGATAGATTGACCAACCACTTTTTTAATAGGGATTTTAAAGAGGTGGGGAGAGCAAAAAATTAAAGGTCCACCTTAATGCTTTTGTTGACTTTTTTGGGGATTTGTTTAGTATATTGCTATGAACGAAGAACAATTGAAAAATTTGCTGGAAAAAGTTCAGTCAGGCGAGATGGCTATCGGCGATGCTGTTGAAACATTGAGGCATCTGCCGTTCGAGGACATGGGCTTTGCTCGCATCGACCATCATCGCCAGATCCGCTGCGGTTTTCCGGAGGTGATATACTGTCCAGGCAAAACAACGGAACATATCGTCAATATATTCGAACAACTGGCGCAAAAAAAACATAACGTTTTGGCAACCCGCGCAGAACCGGAAGTTTTCGACGCGATCAGGGCAACCGGTAAATTTCCGAACGCCGAATATGACACCCTCGCAAAGACGATCCTGCTTGCCCAGCAGGCCCCCGATGATACCGAAGATTACATCGCGATCATAACGGCAGGGACGGCGGACTTGCCCGTCGCCATGGAAGCACAGGTAACCGCAAAAGCGA
>VRUF01000018.1:0-2053 GCA_019456245.1 Planctomycetota bacterium
AGGGCTGATTTCCCTTATACTTTCCAGTCGGTCGGCAAGTATCGCCGCAGAGCAAAACGTCTCATCTGTCAGAGGCGTCCGTCCGCTGATTGTGTCCGAAACTGTTTCCACTTCGTTGCGATTGGCCATTATCATGTCTGTCTCCTACATATACTATTAAAGGTCGATCTCGCGGCTTTGCTTTTGCAGGATGGTCTTTCGTGCCTGCATCACCTGGTTCTGATATTGGGATAGATTGTCCGCAAGGTACATCTCCCAGCTATCCGTGTTCCATAGCTCGATGTGGTCCCTCACACCGACCAGTGTTAAATTGCTTGTTATTTTTGCTCGTCTACGAATTTTTTCATTCAATAGCAGCCGACCTTGCCGATCTAACTCTACCTTGTTAGCGAGTGCGAAGCTTAACCTCTCGAAGGTTACCACTTCATCCGGGGCGGCCATCCCTGGCGCACCGGCAAGGGCGATCTGTTGGAAATATATTTCGGGATATAGGCAAAGAATCCCGTTGGCTCCGAGTACCAGATAGAAATTCGACCCGTATTCGCCGGTATCGATCTGGCTGCGCAGCTTGTTAGATACAAAGAGCCTGCCTTTGTTATCTAGAGTATGTTCGTATTCGCCTGTTAACATCAGCATGATTTTCTTCCCACACACCAAACTTGTACATGGGAAATATTACCACTTTCTCCCACTAAGTCAACCTTTGGAACCACTTTTTTTTGAAAAAACCTTAATAACGCTTCGATATTGGGCTATTTTGGAAATATTACCGGACCTAGAGGCCCAATATATTGTGGTGGGAATAATATCAATCGCATCATGTAGTAATTTTGGGGTTTTTTGCACAAAGTGAAAAAAAAGTGACATTTTTTAAAAAGCAGAAGAAAAAGCCGTTAGCCATTAGCTTTTAGCTAGAGGAATCGCCTTCGGCGAAGCTATTTATGCTGGATTTTGCGTTTTGGTGGGAATAATAAAGAGATCGATTATGCTATTGTTTATTGGTGGAATCGGCTTCCGCCGTCGCCAAAGCTATGGCGAGACAAGTTGGCCGATGTTGCTTTGAAAAAAAGGCAGAAGTGGGAAAAAGCGAATAAGGTTCTCCCAATATACTTACCAAATTTATATGCTTATTGTTTTGCACACGGATTTTGAATCTGTGTGATATTGGGCTATTCACCAAGTCAATAGTTGATTAATACGTAAAAAGGGGGTTTTTGGGGTTTGATTCAAAAAAGCGGGCGGCGGGAATCGAACCCGCATAATTAGCTTGGAAGGCTAGGGCTTTACCATTAAGCTACGCCCGCAATTATCCTGCCTTTTCCGACAAGAATGTGGAAATATACGGAAAACGCCCCCTCTTGTCAATAGAAAATCGAATGTTTAGCTGTTAACTAGCCATTAGCTGTTAGCCGTTAGCTGTTAGCCACAATACAGCGTGGGCACGGCCTACCCTACTGGCTGTTAGCTATTAGCTGTTGGCTATAATAAGGATAGGTTGTATAATCGTGGTGAATAAACTATCACAGCAAAATTGTTTTTTGGAGTCAGTTGTATGTCAATGACCGAAACAGCCCGACTTGGGCGTCAGGCTTCTATAAAACTTGCGGCCGTTAGCGCCGGCGTTAAGAACAAAGCGCTGCTGGCGATTGCCGATGCTTTGAACAGAGGCGCCGCCGACATTATCGCTGCTAACGAAGTGGACCTGGCAGTTGCCGAAAAGGAAGGTCTTGCCGGGCCGCTTTTGAAACGCCTGAAGTTCGATGCCGGGAAAATTGGCGATGTATGCGACGGTTTGCAAAGTCTTGTCGAACTAGAGGAACCTGTCGGCAAGACGCTGAGCGCGATTGAGCTTGACGAAGGTTTGGAACTTTACAAAGTGAGCTGTCCGATAGGGGTCATCGGCGTAATCTTCGAATCCCGGCCGGATGCACTCGTGCAGATTTCCGCGTTGTGTCTTAAAAGCTCAAACGCTGTGCTTTTAAAAGGCGGTAGTGAAGCGGCGAATACGAACCGTATACTTGCCGAAATTATATCTGATGCTACTGAAAAGGCC
>VRUF01000018.1:2063-23082 GCA_019456245.1 Planctomycetota bacterium
CGGTATCCCTGCCGGATGGATAGGGCTGCTTGAAAGCCGCGAAGATGTTACCGAGATGCTGAAACTGGACGAGTACATCGATCTTATCGTGCCCCGCGGCAGTAATGAATTTGTCCGGTATATTATGGATAACACGCGGATCTCAGTGATGGGTCATGCTGACGGGATATGCCATGTGTATGTCGATGGCGATACTGATGTTGATATGGCTGTGAATGTGGCGGTCGATTCTAAATGTCAGTATCCGGCGGTTTGCAATGCTATGGAAACATTGCTTGTCGATGAAGCGATAGCAGCGGCCTTTCTGGGGAAGGTTCGGGATGCTTTATTGGAGCGGAATGTTGAGATACGCGGGTGTGATAAAACGGCGGATATTATCGAGTGCAAACCTGCGACGGAGGAGGACTGGAGTACGGAATATCTGGACTACATCCTGTCTATCAGGGTTGTAAACGGGATCGATGAGGCTATTGAGCATATTAATAAATACGGCTCGGGACATACCGACGCGATAGTTACGCAAGATAAGGACAAAGCATCAATGTTCAGCAGCCTTGTGGATTCCGGGGATGTTTTTGTGAACTGCAGTACGCGGTTTAGCGATGGATTCAGATACGGCCTTGGTGCGGAAGTCGGGATAAGCACGAACAAGATACATGCACGCGGGCCGGTAGGGCTCGAAGGGCTGTTGATTTATAAGTGGCATTTGGTAGGGGACGGGCATATAGTAGCAGATTACGCTGGTGTTGATGGGAAAAAGTTTAAACACAGCAAGATCGACAAGGAATCCTCCTTATAATGCGAAATTTTAGCAAAGTAAAACGAATTGTGGTTAAGATCGGGACCAATACGCTTACGAAAGATGAGCGTATCGATACTGAGTATATTGCTGATATTGCCGGGCAGATCGCGGCACTTGTTAACGATGGTCGCCAGGTGCTGATAGTAAGCAGCGGTGCGATCGGTCTGGGTGCAAGCCGGCTGAAATTTCAGGGGCCTGTTTTTGATATGAGCATGCGGCAGGCTTGTGCGGCAATCGGGCAGCCTTTGCTGCTTCAGGAATACCGTAAGGCCTTCGATCAGCACAACATCGAAGCGGGGCAGGTGCTCTTGACCGCGGAAGTTTTAAACCAGCGCAAGACTTATCTCAACCTTAGAAACTCAATAGAGACTCTGCTTAAACTTGGCGTAGTGCCAGTGATGAACGAAAACGACAGCGTCTCGACCGATGAGATTGGAAGCGCCTTTGGTGACAACGATACCCTGAGCGCCCTGATCGCCAGTAAGATTGACGCCGATCTTTTGATAATGCTTAGCGATATCGACGCCCTTTATGACAAGGATCCAAAGCGTAACGCCGACGCCAAACCGATCCGCGCGGTCTACGAGATAACAAGCGAGATCGTAAAAAACGCCGGCAAAAGCGGTAGTAAACACGCAACCGGCGGGATGAAGACGAAGATAGACGCCGCTCGGATCGCCTCTAATGCGGACTGTCGAATAGTCCTTGCAAACGGAAGGGTAGATGATGTTGTCGGCAGGATCATGGCAGGCGAGGAAATTGGTACTGTATTTTTGCCAAAACGAAAACTAAGCAATCGTGCCAGGTGGATACTTAATAACGCTGTCGCCGGAACAATAACGATCGATGACGGTGCTCTGGAGGCTGTTCGAAACCGAAAGAGCCTTCTGCCAAGCGGGATCGTCAGGATTGAAGGACAATTTGCCTCCGGTGCAGTCGTAATGCTAAACGATGCGGCAAAAGCTGTTACGAATTTCAGCAGTGAAGAACTGCAATCGCTGGCCGGTAAACACAGCAGCGAAATACGCGAAAAGCTCGGCAAAGAACGCCGTGACGTTGTTGCCGTACCAGAGGATATTGTTTTTATTGATTACTAAACGGAGAAGCTAAGGGATGGATATTAAATCGAAACGTATTGCTGTTTTGTCACCGGTTGCCTGGAGGACGCCGCCGCGGCAGTATGGAGCATGGGAAACCGTCGCAAGCAATATCACCGAAGGTCTTGTGGCGCGTGGTTGGGATGTGACTCTTTTTGCAACGGCTGATTCTATTACAGATGCCCGGCTGCATGCGATAATCGAAAAGGGGTATGAGGAACATCCCGGGCTTGATCCTAAGGTCGTTGAGATATTGCATATCTCCGAGCTGATGGAGCGGGCGGGGGAGTTTGATCTTATACATAACAGTTACGATTTTATTCCGCTGACCTTTTCGCGGTTGATCAAGCCGCCGATGCTTACCACGATACACGGATTTTCATCGCCAAAGATACTCTCCGTTTATCGCAAGTACAATGACAATAATCACTACGTTTCAATAAGCGATTCGGACCGGGACTCTGAACTTGACTACCTGGCGACAGTCTATAACGGCATTGACCTGTCGAATCTTACGGTGGGTGAAAAGCGCGGGGATAAGCTGGTGTTTCTCGGCAGAATACACCCGGATAAGGGCACGCACCTGGCGGTAGAGGTCGCGAAAAAGACCGGCATGGAACTATTGATTGCCGGTATTGTTCAGGACGAAGATTATTTTAACGAACTGGTGAAACCGCACCTTAACGATTCTACGATTCAATTCGTTGGCCCGGTTGGGCCGGTAGAGCGGGATGCACTTTTTAAGGAAGCCTACACAGTCCTTCACTTGAACGAACTGCCGGAACGATTTGGTTTGGTAATGGCAGAAGCGATGGGGGCAGGTGTGCCGGTTATTGCGATGGATAATGGGTCGTGCAAGGAAGTTGTTGCCCACGAGAAAACCGGTTTTCTCGTAGAAAGCGCCGATGACGCCGTGGTAAGGGTAGGGCACATAGATACAATAGACCCGGCAGATTGCAGAAAGCATGTAGAAGAAAATTTCAGCATAGAATGCATGGTAAAAGGATACGAAGAAGTATACGAAAAAATATTCGAAATAGAGTCATGAGGGAATTTAAATGAACGATCCAATTGTAAAACGCTATGAAGGTAATCCGATCCTTACTAAGGATGATATTCCTTATAAGGTTGAGACTGTGCATAATGCTGCTGTTGTTAAGCATGAGGGGAAATATGTTATGCTGTTTCGTTCGCATCTGGATACCGGGCGGTGTATTCTTGGGTTAGCTGATAGTGAGGATGGGTTTAATTTTGTGCCTCGGTCTGCGCCGTTTATGGTGCCGTCTGCTGATGGGGTATTTGGTGAGTATGAGGCCTACGGGGTTGAGGATCCGCGGATAACTTTTCTTGAAGGGGCTTACTATATTACTTATAGTGCGTACTCTAAGCATGGGGTTCGGATTGGCCTAGCAAAGACTTATGATTTTCAGTCGATTGAACGGGTTGCTCTTATTACTCAAGCCGATTATCGCAATACGGTGCTTTTTCCGGAAAAAATAAACGGTAGATATGTTCGCCTTGACCGGCCTCATTCGGATATTAGTCCGTGGGCTATATGGGTTACGTTTTCGGAGGATCTTAAGTATTGGGGGGATTCGCAGGTTGTTATGAAGCCGGTTACTTATCACTGGGACGAGATGAAGATAGGGCCGGGGGCACCGCCGATAAAGACATCCAAGGGGTGGCTTAATATTTATCATGGGGTGTACCCGACGATGGACGGCAGTGTTTATCGGCTCGGTGTTGCTTTGCACGAACTTGACGCACCGGAGAAGATCATTGCGGTTGGGGATCGATGGATTCTTACGCCGGAAGATCCGTGGGAGTTGACGGGGTATGTGCATAATGTGGTGTTCTCGTGTGCGGCGGTGCCGGAAGATGACGGGACAGTTAAAATATACTGGGGGGGTGCGGATACGGTTATGTGTGCCGGGACTGCGGTTATCGATGAGCTGGTAGAGTTTTGTCTGGCTAGCCGGCGCAATCCGATGGGATAGCAGAATCTGCAATTTTTTGGTTTCGTGGTGAAGGGATTTATGTTATAAGGTACAGCTTGAATTTGACGTTAATTACCCGTTTTTTATGGACACGAAAGGGAGTTTTTTATGGCAATGAAGAAATTTATCAATGATCCGGCTAATCTGACCAGCGAACTGCTGGAAGGTTACACGATGGCATATTCTAACAAGGTTAAACTTGTTTCAGATAAACTTGTCTGCCGCGTGAACGAAAAATCAAAAGACAAAGTCGCTATCGTCACACTTGGCGGAGCTGGTCACGAACCTGCATTGGAAGGGTTTGTCGGCGAAGGGATGCTCGATGTCAGTGCGGTGGGCGACATCTTCGCAGCACCGGGTCCGCCTAAGGTATTTGAAGCGCTAAAGATGATGGATCGGCCGGCTGGTGTGCTCTTTGTGGTTCTCAATCATGCGGGCGATGTGATGAGCGCGAACATGGCGATGAAGATGGCCGAAAAAGAAGGGCTTAACGTTAAGATGATCCTCACCCATGAAGATATCGCACCGGGTATCGACACACCTGACGAAGACAAAAGAGGACTTGTCGGCTGTGTTCCGCTTTATAAAATCGCAGGGGCCGCTGCCGAAGCAGGCGCAAGCCTTGACGAAGTGTACCGCGTCGCCGAAAAGTTCAACAATAACATGGCGACACTTGCCGTTGCACTAAAGACGGCAACCCATCCTTCCACCGGTGAATCGATTTTCGACCTTGCCGACGACGAGATGGAGATCGGCATGGGTCAGCACGGAGAAGCAGGCACAGGCAAATCCAAGATTATGACCGCAGATGAAACCGCCGAAATAATGCTTACGCAACTGGTCAAAGCCGTTGGCGCAAAAAGCGGTGACAAGGTTTTCGCAATGATCAACGGCGCGGGTGCAACAACACTCATGGAACAGTTTATCGTATTTCGGCATGTAAAGAAGAGCCTTGCCGAAAAAGGCATCGAGGTCGCTCGCGCCCATGTCGGTGAAGTTTTGACAGTACAGGAAATGGGCGGCTTCCAAATGTTTCTGGCAAAGATGGACGACGAGCTTATCAAACTCTGGGATGCGCCATGTGATACCGCCTTCCTTACAATTCGTTAATGAGTTTTGGGATTTGTTGTGATGTCCGAAGTTAATTTTGATATGTTGTGCAGGATCATGAGCTCGGCGGTTGGCAAAATCCGTGACAATCACGAAGAGCTTACGAAGCTGGACTCTGCGATCGGTGACGGCGACCACGGAACCACGATGCTTCGTTCGATGGAATCGGTCGACACGACGATTGCCGAAGCAAGCGGCGATGATGTAAAGGGCCTGCTGTACGATATCGGCTGGAATATTATGTGCTGTGACGGCGGATCGACAGGGCCTTTGCTGGGCTCTTTGTTTATGGGTATGAGCGATGGCGTAGAGGTGGAAACAACTCTCGATGCCGATGCCGTTGCCGCGATGTTCCGTGCGGGATTGGAAGGGATGAGCGTCCAAAGCAAGGCCAATGTCGGCGACAAGACGATGATGGATGCACTCATACCTGCGGTCGAAGCACTCGAAGCTGCAAGTAAAGAAGGCAAGACGATTGCTGAGATGTTTGAGGCAGCAGCAATCGCGGCGAAGCAAGGCGCGGAATCTACAAAGGATATGCAGGCAAAATTCGGCAGGGCACGTAATCTTGGCGAACGCACGTTGGGATTTCAGGATCCCGGCGCAACTTCGATATCTTATATCTTTGCCGGATTTGCTGAGGCAATAAATGTCTAATGATTAATGTTTAATGTCTAATGAAGGATACGGCCTAGCGGCCGAGACATTTTTATTAAAAACCAACTACCACGCAACCCTTTAATTGCAGTGGTTTATGTTAATATTCAGACCGCTATTGGTCAGTTTGAGTAATAATTATAATTTTGAAGGAGTTTTTAGATGGCTGATGCTTCTGGTAATATCGAGGCGAAAAATTACGGGTTCGACATCCCGGTAGAGAAAAAGTCTTTCTTTTTGAAAGGCCTGGACAATTTTGACTGGGGAATAAAGGATCGCATGTCGCGGATTTTCGATGTTAAAAGCGGAAAGACCGTTATGCTGGCGTTCGATCACGGGTATATCATGGGGCCGACCTCGGGGCTTGAAAGGATCGATCTGGGCATTTTGCCGCTTGTCGAATATGCGGATTGCCTGATGTGCACCCGCGGAGTTTTGCGTTCGTGTATTCCGCCTGATGTGAACAAACCGATATCGCTGAGATGTTCGGCGGGAACTACGGTACTAACCGAACTCAATGACGAGTGTATCATCGACATAGAGGAATCGATCCGGATGAACGCGTCGGCGATGGCGATAATGGTTTCTGTCGGTGGAAAATACGAAGCGACAACGATACGAAATCTCACCAAGATCGTCGACCTCGGAATGAAGTACAGTATTCCTGTCCTTGGCGTAACGGCGGTCGGCAAAGAACTTGCCCGCGATAGCCGATACCTTTCGATGGCTTCGCGTGTATGTGCCGAAAACGGCGCGGCGTTCGTAAAGACTTATTATTGCGAAGAAGGTTTCAACAAGGTCGTGGCGGCATGTCCGGTTCCGATCGTTATCGCAGGCGGAAAGAAACTTGACGAAGATAAAGCTCTTGAAGTTGCATATAAAGCAATCAGTGATGGGGCCGCTGGCGTGGACATGGGCCGTAACGTCTTTCAGGCACAGGATCCGATAGCAATGATCCAGGCTGTCCGTGCAGTAGTTCACGACGGGGCAAAACCCGATAAAGCATTCGAATTGTACAACGATCTGAAAAAGTAAATAAAATTACAGCTTCAAACAAGACCAAAAGCCTGCCTCGCTAAAAGGGGCAGGCTTTTTTATAGGAACACAGAAGTTAGTTCGAAATACCCCCTGAACACCGGCTTTTCCACTTACGTATATTTAGCAACAATAGCATTATCGAGGAGGGTTGAATAGAGGCCGAGGCAAATCCCTGCCGCTTATCAACTCTGAGAATTAATATTAGTTTTTTTACGTGGAGGAGTTACGATGAAAGATTTGAGGAGGTCACCATCATTTGCCGCAATATTGTCAATTGCAGCTTTAGTGCTTACATTTTCGGGAATTAGTTTTGCTGCTCCGGAGATATACAGCTTTACGAACATCACTAACAACAATACCACCGATGCGTTGATCGGAGAGAACCAGATGTCGCTAATCGTACATGATGAAGGTACTTCGCTGGTAAGATTCTGTTTCGCCAATGCCGGTCCTGCGGCATCTTCGATCACTGATGTCTACTGGGATGACAATTCCGGATTGCTTACGAGTATTCAAAGCTTTGGGGCAAATACGGGAACAGTAGCTTTCTCGGAGGGCGCAGATCCTGGTAATCTGCCTGGAGGCGGTGACATATTGCCAGTTTTCAGTGCCGATTTCAGCGCCGATTCAGATCCGCCTATTCCACACAACGGAGTAAATCCGATCGAAGAGTTATGCGTGCTGTTTAATGTTCAGAATGGCTTTGAAGGGATCATCGGTGCTATGAACAGCGGACAACTGCGTGTTGGCATTCATGTTCAGGCATATGACAGCGGCGGCAGTGAATCATTTATCACCACCGGTGATAACGGAGTAACCATAATACCTGAACCTGCAAGCATGATTCTTGCGATGATAGGGATGTCTCTGGTAGGAGGTTTAAAAAAGAGGCTTCAATAATTCTACTGACGAAGAGCCGGTGAAATTACGCCGGTCTTTTCGTATTTCATATACGTTTCTGGAGAATGGAACAAAAACGGCTCTGTGGAAATACAGGGTCGTTTTTTTGCGCTGATTGATGAAATGATATACCCTTTAGGGTAATAAAAGTCCGCGGTGAAAATTGTAATTTGTTTTTGTAAAAACATTTACCCACGCATCAACACGCATTTTATTATGCGGATAGGTGTAATAATCATTTTCAGTACACCAAAGCTATTGTGAAAGTATCGCAGAAAACGATAGTATTGAAATTAAGGCCTCTGGCGAATATGCCGAAGTTGCTGTTGTTGCCTCATGGGGTATGCGCATCATTGTACAACCAAATATTTAAACTGTTTGGCGGGGGCCATAGAAATGATGGAACGAAGAAATCTGTTTTTGATACTGATATTGGTGTTTTTGGCTGTTTGTTCATTGTGTTTTGCTGAGCAGCTGCCAAACGACAGCAATGACCTCGGATTATTTGACCTTCCTTTTGAAGAAGCGATGGAGATGGAAGTAATATCGGTCACCCGAACAAAAGGCCAGAATGTTTTTACTTCACCTGCTGCTATTTATGTCATCACTCAGGAAGAGATCCGTCGAAGCGGACACCAGATATTGCCGGAGTTGTTCCGCGGTGTTCCGGGTTTGCATGTCGGCAGGATAAACGCCAATGAATGGGCGATCAGCATACGCGGGTTCAACTTGTCACTGAATAATAAACTGCTGATATTGATCGATGGCCGCAGTATCTATACCCTGAGATTTGGCGGTGTGGATTGGGACATGCATAATATTCCCCTTGAGATAATCGATCGAATCGAGGTCATTCGCGGACCGGGAGGGTCGCTATGGGGAGCCAATGCCTATAACGGTATAATCAACATTATTACAAAACGTGCAAGCGATACACAGGGGACTGTTCTTTCGGTAGGGGGTGGTTCTGAGCATCTGCTAAAGGGTACTGGTATCTACGGCGGTAAGCTCAAAAACGGTGGGTTTTTCAGGGTCTACGGTGAATTCGACAAGTTCGACGACTTTAAACGCGGAGATGGTTCAGACGGCAGCGATGAATGGGAGACAGCGCAGACAGGTTATCGTTTCGACTGGGATAAGGGTATAGACAGTTTTACCCTGCAGGGCGATTTTCACTATAACGTTCTCGACAGATTGCCGGTGGTGACCAGGCGAGCGAGTAAGCTTGAAGCATACGCAAACAATATTCTCGGCAAGTGGACAAGGACGTTTGACGATGAATCCGAGTTTGCATTGCTTTTCTATTACGATATGGTTCATCGGACCCAGATCGAATGGACAGAAGAGAGGCACGTCGGGGATATCGAGTTTCAGCATACTCTTGTACCCCTTGACGGGCATCAGTTTGTATGGGGAGGAAAATATAACGTAAATGCAGATAAGATCGGTGAGAGTCAATTTCTAACAATGGGTCATCGAAGTGAAACGCTTAATACGATTAGCGGATTCGTGCAGGACTGCTTTTTTCTTTCGCCTGAGGTGTTGAAAATGACCCTTGGGATGAAAATCGAGAATAATCATTTTACCGGTTTCGAATATCAACCGAATGGGCGACTTGCCTGGACCCCCGACGATAACAATACTTATTGGGCATCCGTGTCGCGGGCAGTTCGCACACCAACGCGTTTTGAGGATGATGCAACAATTGTGGGGGGGTTTACGAGAAACCCCGATGTTGAGAGTGAGACGGTGGTGTCTTTTGAATTGGGACAGCGACATAAATTCACTGAAAAGCTTTTCACAGATGTGGCTGCATTTGCGAATACTTACGACAATCTTATCGCGAAAAACTTTGGATCGGATAAACTTGAAAACGTAAGCAGCGGTGAAGCGCAAGGAGTGGAGTTGTCGGGAACATGGCAGGCAACGAATTACTGGAAACTCTTGGCAAACTACAGTTTCTTCAACATCGATATTCATGGTCTAAGGGAAGATAACGAGTTTGCTTTCCCCCGAAATATGGCAAATCTGAAATCTTTTTTGGATATCAACGATAAATTGGAATTGAACTCCGCGATGTACTACTCAGACAATCTGTCGCGTTTTAGTTCCCCTTCTATTGTAAGGTTGGACATAGGTCTGACATACAAACCGAAACAGAATATGGAGATTTCTGTTTGGGGCCAGAACCTGACAGAATCGCAGCAGGGTCCGGAAATGGTAGCTTTAGAACAAGGAGAAATTCTGGAAGCGGAACGAGCGATATTTGCGAAAATTACATGGAGATTTTGAGATTCGATGAAGCAGAGATTTCGTGACAATCTGTTACTTCTCTTTGGGGCATTACTTCTGCTTGTGGTGGTGATTGCGGATAAACCGTCTCAGGCTTCCTTTGCATACGGCAGGGCAGCAAGTCTAAAGCAGGCATCGGAGTATGAGATCAAGGCGGTTTATCTGTATAATTTTCTTTTGTTTACAGAGTGGCCCAAGGCTAATGATGCGAAAAATTATGACAACAAGAAGCCTGCCGAAACTATATGCATAGGAATTTTGGGAGATAACCCTTTTGGCGGGGTTTTCAAGGAGGTTGAAGGCAAGACCATAGAGGGGAAGGGCAAAAAGCTCGTCATAAAATATTTTGGGCGGTACAAGGAGAACAAAGATATTACGGATTGCCAGGTGCTGTTTATTTCGTCGTCGGAAAAGAAAAACGTTAAACATATTTTAAAGCGATTGTCAGGCAAACCGATCCTTACGGTCGCGGATATGAATAAATTCGTCGAGTCAGGAGGGATGGTGAACTTTGTCAAGGCCGGTAAAAAGATACGGTGGGAAGTTAACAGCACGCCGGTGAAACTTGCCGGGCTTAAATTAAGTTCGCAGTTGCTTCGAAATTCAACGCGAATAGTTGAGATACCGAAATTATCTGCCGGCAAGAGTGCAAAAGTTGCAGGTTTGTACCCTTGAGGGTAATAAATTTTCGCGAGAAAGATCGTAATTTGTTGTTTTAAGGCTACTTGCCCGCGGATAAACGGGAAATTTCAAATGTGAGCACTATGTAAGAAAAAACGTATTCGATAATAATACAGGTGGGGAAAATGAACTGGTTGCGAGATCTTACAATAAAGAATAAGCTTACGGTGATAATGATGATCACGAGTATGGGAGCGGTTCTGCTTGCCTGTGTCATCTTTATCAATTCCTCGTTTATATTGCATAAAAAAGAGCATTTGCAGAAGAATATCGTACTGGCAAATATTACGGGTAACAATTGTCAGGCAGCCCTTATGTTTGACGTTCCGGAAGATGCAGAAAAGATGCTTTCGACACTTTCTGCCGATAAGTCAATCGTTTTTGCATGTGTCTATACTCCCGATGGTAAAGTATTTGCCCAATATCATAAGTCAGATAAATACGCTGATATCACCCCGCCTGAGATGAGGGATCCTGGGTACAGCTATGAAGGCAGATATATGAGTCTGTTTCATACGATACGTTTAAATGACAAAATCTTTGGCAGTATTTATCTTATGGATAATGAGCAGGAAGTTTATACTTCTCTTAAGTGGGATATTGTCACACTGGTGTTGGTTTTATCTGTCGCCCTGACGACGGCATATATTATCGCGTTCAGTTTACAGGCGATAATATCGAAACCGATCCTCTCTCTTGCTGAAACTGCCGCAGCAGTAACAAAGACCGAGGACTATTCCATTCGCGGAGAAAAGTATGGTGAAGACGAAGTGGGGACGCTTATAGATTCATTCAATTTAATGCTTAGTGAAATTCAACAGCGTGAAAGTGCGCTGTCTGAAAGCGAGAGCAGGTTCCGTTCTATTGTGGAAACTTCAAGCGACTGGATATGGGAAGTCGATGCCAACTGTATCTACACGTATTCAAGTCCAAAGATCGAAGATTTACTGGGTTACACGCCTGAAGAGGTTGTCGGGAAAAAGCCATTTGACCTTATGCCTTCGGAAGGGGTAGATCGTATTTTATCGAAATTCGCCGAGATATGCGAAGCGAAAATGCCGTTTGTTTCCTTTGAGAATATTAATTTACATAAAGATGGTCGGCAAGTTGTACTGGAAAGAAGTGCAGTGCCGATTCTTGACGAGCATGGCAACATGCTTGGCTACAGGGGCATAGATCGCGACATCACCGAACGCAAGCGTACCGAAGAGAAAATAGAATACCTAGCAAAGTTTCCAGCCGAAAACCCCAATCCCGTACTTCGAATAGGTAGAGACGGCGTATTGCTGTTTGCCAATGATGCATCCAGATCATTGCTTGATGAGTGGAATTGCGATGTCGGAGAACCGGTGCCGGAGTACTGGTGTCGTAATGTGCAGGAAGTTCTGCTGGCTGGATCAGACAAAAAGATCGAGCTGGAACATGCGTCAAAGGTTTTATCCTTTGTAATAACCCCCGTACCTGAGGCTGACTATGTAAATCTGTATGGGCGGGACATCACCGAACTAAAGCGAACGGAGGAGGAACTGAAAGAGAGTTCTGTAATGTTGCAAATGGTGATGGACAATATTCCGCAGTTCATTTTCTGGAAAGACCGCAACTCAATCTATCTTGGCTGCAATCAGAACTTTGCCCGCGTGGCAGGTTACGATACAGCTGAAGAAATTGTTGGAAAAACTGATTATGATATGGCCTGGAAAAAAGAGGAGGCTGACTTTTTCCGAACCTGTGATGAACGCGTCATGAGATCGGGTAAAGAGGAGTTTCATATTATAGAACCACAGTTGCAGGCTGATGGTACGAATGCCTGGCTGGATACCAACAAGGTACCACTGCGCGATAGCGAGGGAAATGTTGTCGGTATTCTTGGCAGCTATGAGGACATCACAGTGCGCAAACGCGCCGAAGAGGCTCTTGCCAGCAGCGAGTCCAAGTTCCGTTCACTTGCACAAACAGCCAGTTCCGCTATTATTTCCGCTGACAGCAATGGGGATATTATTTTCTGGAATCCTGCAGCAGAAAAGATGTTCGGATTTTCGGAAGATGAAGCAATAGGCAGTTCGCTGGTCATGATAATGCCAGATAGATATCACGAAATTCATAAAAAGGGGTTGGAACGGGTAGTTACTACCGGCAAGACGCGTATTTCGGGCAAGACTATCGAACTTTATGGACTTAAAAAGGACGGCAGTGAATTTCCTCTTGAACTTTCATTGTCAAAATGGAATACGCCGGAAGGGATGTTCTTTACTGCAATATTGAATGACATCACAATCCGCAAAAATGATCAAACTGAACGGGAGCAGCTTTTGCGTGCCGTTGCAGCCAAGAATGAGGAATTGGAGAGCATAGTGTATACCGCTTCGCATGATCTTCGGTCGCCTTTGGTTAATATTGACGGATTCAGCCAGGAGCTTGCTTATAGCTGTGACGATGCTGTGGCGCTTTTCAGGGAGGTTGAGTTGCCTTGCGAGTTAGAGAAAAAGCTGGAAGATGTTTTGACGGAAGATATACCCACCTCGCTGAATTTTATTCGCAGCAGTGCTAACAAGATGGATATGCTCGTAAAGGGTCTTTTGAAACTTTCGCGTCTTGGACGTGCAGTTTTTGAGATAAAGCCGCTGGATATGAATAAGATGTTCGCTCATATTCAGCGTACGATGCAGTATCAGATCAATGAGTCCTGCGCTGAGGTTGTCATTGAAGAAGTGCCCGACTGTCAAGGCGATGCCGGCCAGATACATCAGGTCTTTACGAATATTATTGATAACGCCTTGAAATATCTCGATGCTGAAAAGAAGGGGTTGATAAGGATTTCAGGACGCTGCGAGGATGGTAGATCAATTTATTCTATCCAGGACAATGGTGTTGGCATCGATCCAGGGCATAAGGAAAGGGTGTTTGAGATATTCCACAGGCTTAATCTGGCAGGGGCGATTCGCGGAGAGGGCATCGGCCTTACGATCGTAAAGCGTATAATCGATCGTCATGGCGGTAAGGTATGGGTAGATTCCGAAGCAGGCCAAGGTACCACGTTCCATATCTCCCTGCCGTCCGTGACTTGACTAAATGGGCTTGATATTGTATCATGTATTGCTCAACTGATTATTCATGGAGTTTTTTATGCCTATATTCGAATACAAATGCGAAAAATGCGGTGCTGTAACTGAGTTTCTTGAATCTGCAGGCTCAAGAAAAAAGCATTTGTGCGAAAAATGCGGCAGTGCGGATACGAAAAAAATGCTGTCTGCGTTTGCTCCTTTGGTCAAGCAACGCGCATCAGGGGGCAAGTGTGACAGCTGCCCAGAGTCAAAATGTCCGTATTCAGGCTAAATTCCACGCTGTTGATCGCAGCTTAATTGTTATTGATTATTCTCCTTTTCTTGCTTATCATATCAAAGATTGTATTCACCATGGGCCTTTTGGGGCTTATAATGCGTAAAATGCGTTTCCGCACCTATTTGAGCAGTTGGAACTTTGGAAAGAGACAGATGGACGAGAAAAAAGGCAGTTATAATTTTAACGCGATCGAGAAGAAATGGCAGGCGGTGTGGGAGAGTGAAAAAACGTTCTCGACCGACTGCGACAAATCCAAGCCGAAGTATTATGTACTCGATATGTTTCCTTATCCGAGCGGGCATGGGCTTCATGTCGGGCACCCGGAAGGGTATACGGCCAGCGATATTTTGTCCCGCTATAAAAGGATGAAAGGTTTCAATGTCCTCCACCCGATCGGGTGGGATGCTTTTGGTTTGCCTGCTGAGCAATATGCTGTCCAGACCGGTACTCATCCGGCAGAAACGACCCAGAAAAACATCGACAACATGCGGCGGCAGATCAAGTCGCTTGGCTTTAGCTATGACTGGAACCGTCAGGTCGATACGACGGATCCGAACTATTTCAAGTGGACGCAGTGGATATTCCTGAAATTTTACAACAGCTACTTTGATGAATCCGAGCAGAAAGCAAAACCCATAGAAGAGCTGGCGATTCCTGACGGTTTGACAGAAGAAGAAAAGATCGCTTACATTGACGACCATCGGCTTGCGTATGAAAAGGAAGCACCTGTAAACTGGTGTTCCGAGCTTGGAACCGTTCTTGCCAACGAAGAAGTGGTAGGAGGGGTGAGCGAACGAGGCGGACATCCCGTTATCCGAAAACCTATGCGGCAGTGGATGCTGCGGATTACGAAGTATTGCGAAAGATTGCTTGACGGGCTTGATGGGCTTGACTGGTCGCCTTCTATCAAGAAACTTCAGAGTGACTGGATAGGCAAGAGTATCGGCGCAGAAGTTGATTTCAAGGTTGACGGTTACGATGAAGATATTCGCGTCTTTACGACGAGGCCGGATACTCTTTTTGGCGCGACGTATATGGTCTTGGCGCCGGAGCACCCGCTTGTTAACGTGATCACGACCGAGGATAATAAATCGGCTGTCGAGGCGTATATTGAAGTTGCGTCCAGGAAAAGCGATCTCGACCGGACAGACCTTGCAAAGGATAAATCCGGTCAGTTCACCGGAGGATATGCGGTTAATCCGGTCAATGGCGAAAAGATACCGATCTGGATCAGCGATTATGTGCTTATCAGTTACGGAACAGGGGCGATCATGGCGGTTCCGGCACATGATGAAAGAGACTTTGAGTTTGCGACAAAGTTTAACCTGCCGATCATCGAAGTGGTAAAGCCGCCCGAACCCGTGGAAGGATGCTTTAGCGGAAACGGTACCGCGATAAATTCCGGTCAGTTTAACGGGTTGTCTACTGAGGAGTTTAAAGAAAAGATTGCCAACTGGCTCGCTGAAAAGGGTCTTGGCGAAAAGGCTGTTAACTTTAAGCTTCGTGACTGGCTGTTTAGCAGGCAAAGATACTGGGGTGAGCCTTTCCCGATTATTCACGCAGAAGACGGCAGACGTATTGCTCTTACCGAAGATGAGCTTCCGCTTTTGCCTCCTGTGGTTGAAGATTATAAACCATTCGGCAACGGTGAGCCTCCGCTTTCCAGGGCTGTCGACTGGGTTAATGTTACTTTGGAAGATGGAACAAAGGGAAAACGCGAAACAAATACAATGCCGCAGTGGGCGGGGAGCTGCTGGTATTATCTGCGGTATACCGATCCAACAAATATTGAGGAGGCCTTTGGGCCGGAAAAAGAAGAGTACTGGCTTCCGGTGGATGTCTATATCGGCGGGGCCGAGCATGCGGTACTGCATCTTTTGTATTCACGTTTCTGGCACAAGCTGCTTTTTGACCTGGGTTATGTCAAAGCGCCGGAGCCTTTCACAAAGCTCATCAACCAGGGAATGATACTAGGCGAAGACGGGCAGAAGATGAGCAAGTCGCGCGGCAATGTGGTTAACCCGGATCTTGTGATCGAACAATATGGTGCCGATTCTATGCGTCTCTACGAGATGTTCATGGGGCCGCTGGAAGCATCAAAACCGTGGAATATGTCAGGTGTTGAAGGCGTTTACCGCTTCCTGGGTAAAGTGTGGCGGGCGATCATTGATGAGGAAACAGGAAAAATTGTTTCGGCTATTGCCGATGTCGATCTCGATGAAGAGACTGGAAGATTGCTTCACCAGACGATCAAGAAAGTGGGAGAAGATGTCGAGCAGTTCGCTTTTAATACGGCTATCAGCCAGATGATGATCCTTATAAATCATTTAGGCAAGCTTAAGGTAAGGCCAAAAGAGGCTCTCGAAAAGCTGGTGCAGGTTCTTAGTCCGTTTGCTCCGCATATGGCCGAAGAGCTTTGGCAGAAACTTGGTAATGACGAGCGGCTTGCTTATTATCCATGGCCGAGCTTTGATGAAGAGCTTACCAAAGAAAAAGAGCTCGAACTCGCCGTGCAGGTACTCGGCAAGATCAAGGACCGCATCGTCGTCGGTGCCGATGCCACTGAAGATGAGATTAGAGAAAAGGCGCTGGCCTCTGAAAAAGTGATCGCCGCCATAGGTGACAAGCAGGTCAGAAAAGTTATCGTTATTAAATCCCGGCTTGTGAATATAGTTATTGGGTAGCTGACTTTTGAAAATTGAGATCGAGACAAAGATCAAGGTTGATTCATTCGAGTCTGTCTGGGACAGGTTAAAAGCTGCGGGCGGACAACTTAATGCCAAGGTTGTGCAGCGAGACACGTTTTTTGTCGATATTGAACATAAGCTGATCCGGTCTGACAGAGGCCTGCGTCTAAGGGTCCAGATCGCTGACGGCATCGAGACCGTCATTTTGACGTATAAGGGCCCAAGGCAGAAAACCAGCTTTAAGAGTCGCCAGGAAATAGAAGTCGAAGTGGACAGTTACGAGTCGATGGAGAGTATATTTCTGGCTTTGGGATTTGAAAAGGGTATTTCGTTTGAGAAGAGGCGCGATTTATGGTCGCTGGATGAATGTGAGGTATGTCTTGATGAATTACCGCTGCTGGGCCGGTTTGTAGAAGTCGAAGGCCCCAGCGAGGATAAGATACGCCTCGTTTTGCAAAAGATTGGTCTTTCGGCATCCGACCATATTGATAAGAGTTATGCCAAACTGATGAGAGAGAAACTTAAAGGTAGCTTAGATGAATGTACCCTTAAGGGTAATAAGTTTTCGCGAGTAAAGCCATAACTTATGATCGCAGTGTTACTTAACCGCGCAGAAATGGGAAATATAAATTGTGAACAGTATAAGTAATGGTTACATCGCATATATCGTAAACCCCAAGTCCGGTGCTTCGAGCAGCAAGCGTCTGGTCTCTGAGTTTAAGAGCTATCTATTATCTCGCGATGCTCAAGTAAGGGTTTTGTTTACGGAGTCCCTTCCACATGCTCGCCAATTGGCAATTGATGCAGCGCGAGACGATAACTGTTCTATGGTCGTTGCCTGCGGTGGGGACGGAACGATCCGTGAAATAATGCACGGTCTTGAAGGAAGTCAAAAGCCGATGATTATCGTGCCATGCGGAACTGAGAACCTTCTTGCCAATGAACTTGGTTACGATGACCGCACCAAGACGCTTATCAGTGCTTTTGAAGGCGACTGCATAAAAGCTCTCGACCTTGGTGTCGTAAACGATTCTCGTTTTACTTCTATTGCCGGCATTGGTTTCGATGGTGAAGTTGTCAAACGTGTAAATGAGAAACGCGGCGGTCACATTAATCATCTTGACTATTTCTGGCCGTTGTGGAGAACGTTCTGGAGTCACAAGTTTCCCAACTTCAAAGTTTCGGTTGACGGTGAAGATATTTTTGAGGGTGAGGGGATGGTTTTCGTGGGCAATATTTCCAGGTATGCTGTCGGACTGCAGATACTGCATTATGCCGATTTCGGCGACGGTTTGCTCGATATCTGTATTTATAAGTGCAATTCTCGCCCGCGTCTGCTGAAACAATCCTTTCTTACGATACTTAAGCATCACGCAAAGCGGAGCGATGTGATCTACCGTCAGGGTAAGAGCATACATATCTCTTCGACCTTACGTACTGTAGCGACCGAAATTGACGGAGATCCCGGTCCGTCACTTCCATTGACGATAGAAGTGATCCCGCAAGCGGTAAGAGTATTGGTATCTCCTGATGCCAAACCTGCCGGCATAAGAACCAGACTAAAGAGGATAATTGGATAGGAAGATTAAGATGAATGGATTTAAAATCGGCAGTGTTAGCATCGGAGACGATGAAGGATTGTTCCTTATCGCCGGACCGTGTGTTATCGAAAGCCTTGAAAACTGCCTGCAGATTGCTGACGCACTCGTTGAATTGGCAGATAATACCGGCATAGGAGTCATATTCAAAGCCAGTTTTGACAAGGCCAACCGTTCAAGTGTAGACAGATATCGCGGTCCGGGTCTGGACAAGGGGCTAAAGATACTTGAGACGGTTCGTTCTAAAACGGGCCTGGCGATTACAACCGACGTTCACGAGCCCTGTCAGGCAGAGCCCGTCGCCCAGATCGTAGATGCAATTCAAATACCTGCTTTCCTGTGTCGTCAGACGGATTTACTCGCTGGGTGTGCAAAAACGAACAAGCCGGTCAGCGTAAAGAAAGGCCAGTTCGTATCACCTGAAGAAATGGCCAATGTTGTTGAAAAGATGCGAGCCTTCGGAAATGACAAGATCATGCTTACCGAAAGGGGAACCTTTTTCGGTTACAATCGGCTTGTAAACGATTTTTCCGGTATTGCAACAATGCAGTCGCTGGGATGTCCGGTCCTTTTCGATGCGACACACAGTACCCAACAGCCAGGGGGTCTTGGCACTGAAAGCGGTGGTCAGCGAAAACTGGCACCGGTACTGGCAAAAGCGGCGGTTGCCGCCGGTGCAAACGGTCTCTTTATAGAGACACATCCTGATCCTGAAAATGCTATGTGTGACGCTGCTTGTCAAATGCCTCTCGAATGGCTTGATAAATTGGTAAGGCAGTGTATGGAAATTTATCAGATAGTCCGTACAGATTAAGATGGAAACTTAATAATTTATATCAAGGCGGATTTGACATGGATGACAAATCGCAATATCTATTCGGCCCCGTTCCGTCGAGGCGGCTTGGACGCAGCCTGGGTGTCGACATCGTTGGATTTAAGACCTGTAGTCAGAATTGCATATACTGCCAACTGGGGATTGATGCGGAAACTACTACGGAGAGAAAACCGTATGTTGAGATCGACGCGGTTATCGCCGAACTTGCCGGCAGGATCAAAACGGGCCTCAATGCAGATTATATCACCTTAAGCGGATCAGGTGAACCAACATTGAACTCACAGATCGGGAACCTGATCCGGCAGCTAAAAAATATCTCCACAATTCCTGTTGCGGTTATTACTAACGGTACTTTGCTCAATGACCCAGCCGTTCGTAAGGACTTGATCGATGCCGATCTCGTATTACCATCACTCGATGCCGGCGACGAAGAAACCTTCCGTAAGATCAACTGTCCGCATGTCGAAGTGAGTCTTGGCTCGCTGGTCGAGGGTCTTTGCAAATTCCGAACTGAATACGACGGAGAAATATGGCTTGAGGTTTTTTTATGCGAAGGTGTAAATACCAGCAGCGATCAGATCGCCCGGATCGCCGAGATCATCGAACGCGTCAAACCTGACAAGATCCAGCTAAATACTGCGGTCAGACCCGTAGTTCACCACCATGCCGTACGCCTCGATCAGGATCATTTGGTTGAAATTGCAGGCAAACTTGGTGAAAATGTGGAAATAATCGCTGATTTTTCAAGAATTATCGGGCCAAAAGACGATGAATGCAACAGTGATTTGGTTTTAAACATGCTCAAAAGAAGGCCTTGCAGTATTGACGACATCTGTAGGGGCCTAAGTATAAGTCATTCTACAGCAAGGGGATATATAAAAACCTTGCTTGACAAGGGCATCATCGGAGAAAAAAAACTCTCCGGCGTATTGTTCTTTGAGTCAAAGTAGTCCTTATTGAGTGATGTTGAAAGAATCCCGTTTCGATCAAAGCGGTATCGTTTTGCTAAGTTCCGGTTCCCCTGGAATTAAACTTGTTTTATATGCCTTGTCCAATTGCGGTACATATTAAGATGCTTTTATAGGGCTTTACCAGTACTGGCAATGGTGTATAAAGTTGGATTAGTAAGTTGTATGTAGTCAGGTCCGAGAATATAGAGAAGATCGAAGAGTAGATAGCGGTTTTCATCATTTTTTTGGAATGATTTCTGATCTTATATTTTTTTCTTTTTTTCAAAAAATCAAAGGAAATCGTTTCAGAGAAACTCATTCAGACCGATAAAAGAATATGTTGTTAGTCTCTCTGAAAAAGAAACGTGTCATGGCGAGTTGCAGAATATGAATAATTCAACACGACAACTGATCTTAAATAAAGGTGCCGAGAGATATGTTTTTCGGTACGACAAGGGTTCTGAAGGCGAACTGCTCGATGCGCTTGTGGAACAGGCCGGCGACCGTCGCACCGATTTTGACTGGTTCGATGCCGCTGTTCTAAGTTTCAAACTTACCCAGTCTCTAGTGGGTGAAGCTGACAAGCTGTTGCATAAAGATATGCCCAATGCGATGAAATCTTATCAGAGAGAATCTGATTAAGCTTCTGTTTTGGCTTTGGCCGCTGGGAGGAGCTTACAATATATGTGTTGATGACTTGTGTTTTAAGGCGACAATTATGAAGGACTGCATACTTTATCAGGATTTCCTGAACTATCTGGCATTTGAGAAACATTTTTCGGAACACACTGCTAAGTGTTACGGAGCTGACCTGGTTCAATTCGGCGGTTTTCTCAGCACCTCTTCCGCCAATTCTGGGCAGGGAGAAAGTAGTGTTAATTCTGAGGAAAATAACCCGTGGTCATCCGATTATGGCCAACCAGAGGCAGCGGTTGCGACTGAAACCGCGGTTTCGGTCAAGTCTCTTATCCTGGCAGCGAGTACGGATACAATTCGCCAATATATGGCAAGCCTTGGGAGTCAGGAGTATTCAAAG
>VRUF01000197.1:0-1066 GCA_019456245.1 Planctomycetota bacterium
TTCCGATCTTATGCTTTATAGTTTTCCGCCTGCATCCGATGAGATGATCGAGGACGGATTTAAATATTTTGCGAAGATGTGGAACCCGATCCTTGACGTGTTTGACGAGTGCGGTGTTAAGTTTGCACTTGAGGTTCATCCTACCGAGATCGCTTTCGATATTATTACGGCGAAACGTGCGTTGGAAGCTATCGGTAATCGCGAGGCCTTCGGTTTTAATTTCGATCCGAGTCATCTGCACTGGCAGATGGTCGATCCTGTGATGTTTCTTAACGAATTTAGCGATCGTATCTATCACGTTCATATGAAGGATGCGGCGATACAGCTTGACGGTCGCAGCGGTATACTTGCTTCTCATTTGAATTTTGGTCAGCAGGAGCGCGGCTGGGACTTCCGTTCACTTGGTCATGGCGGAGTTGACTTCGAAGAGATCATCCGTGCTTTGAATCACATTGGTTATACAGGTCCGTTGTCGGTTGAGTGGGAAGATTGCGGGATGGAACGGTTCCATGGTGCTACGGAAGCGTGCGATTTTGTAAATAGTGTTGATTTTTCACCTTCGAATATACAGTTCGATGCTGCATTCGACGACTAGCAAACTGACCGAAGGTCAGTTTGAAATGATTAATGTTTAATGATTAATGAAGGAAACCGCCTTTGGCGGAGGCTAATTTAATAAAGGACTGTTTTTATGAAGAGGCGTAGTTTTTTAAAGGCTGGTGTTGGTGCTGTTGGGTTTCCTTATCTTGTTCCGTCATCGGCGCTTGGTAAGGACGGAGCGGTTGCACCGAGCAATCGTCTTGTTATGGGTGCTATCGGTGTCGGTTCTATGGGGAGCGGCGATCTTGGCGGTTTCCTTGTTAAGAATGAAGTGCAGGTTGTTGCTGTTTGCGATGTTGATACAAATCACCTTGCGCGGGCTAAGAAGACAGTCGATGATAGGTATGGTAACGGTGATTGCGCTGTGTATGGCGACTACCGTGAGATTATCGGCAGGGGGGATCTCGATATTGTAATGCATGCTTTGCCGGATCACTGGCATGGAATCATATCCGTTGCGTGTGCT
>VRUF01000197.1:1076-2790 GCA_019456245.1 Planctomycetota bacterium
TGATATTCACGGTCAGAAACCGCTTGCTCGAACGATCAAGGGCGGCAGGGCGATATGCGATGCTGTTAAACGTTATGGCCGGGTTTGGCAGACGGGCAGCCAGCAAAGATCGAAGCCGACGTTTCGAAGGGCGGCGGAGCTAGTTTCTACCGGCAGGATCGGTAAGGTTAAATATGTCGAAGTAGGTTTGCCGGATGGGGACAAGAGCGGGATTTTGCCTGTCACACCGGTTCCGGCGAATCTTAATTATGATATGTGGCTCGGGCCTGCACCGTGGAGAGAGCATGTTGATCTTCAAGCTGAAAGTGGATCGGTGCACTGGAACTGGCGATGGATTATGGATTACTCGGGCGGTCAGCTTACCGATTGGGCGGGTCACCATATCGATATTGCTCATTGGGGGATGGGATTCGAACAGACGGGTCCTGTTGCGATCACGGAAGCAAAGGGCGAGTATTCTAAAGAAAGTACTTATGATGTTCCTAATGCTTACAGGTTTAAGTGTACTTATGCCAACGGAGCTGAAATTGTGGTGGCAAATCAGTCGCAGCTGCCGCGTGGTCGGGGTGTTTGCTGGTATGGCGAAAACGGGCAATGGGTTTTTGCCAGCCGCAGGGGTTATAGTGCCAGCTCTAATAAGATATTGCAGTCGGTGATCGGGCCTGGTGAAAAGAGGCTTTATGTGAGCAACGATCATAAGCAGAACTTCCTGGATTGCGTTAAGAACAGAAAAGAAACGATAGCACCTGCAGAGACAGCTCATCGGTCGATCAGTGTCGGGCTGCTTGGTGAGATCGCGATGCTTACGGGCAGGGATCTGAAATGGGATCCTGTGAAGGAAGTGTTTATTAACGATGAGATGGCGAATCGGTATCTGTCGCGTCCTATGCGTGCGCCGTGGCACCTTTAGAATTTTCTATGTTCTATTTTCTATGTTCTATATAAAGGATACGACCTTACGGTCGAGACTTATTTAATTTAAAGGTTTTTATTATGAAGAGGCGTGGGTTTTTAAAAGTTGGTGTGGGTATGGTTGGTTTTCCGTATCTTATTCCCTCTTCGGCGCTGGGTAAGGGTGGGGCGGTTTTGCCGAGTAACCGGATAGTGATGGGGACGGTTGGATATGGCTGGCAGGGCGGCAGTAATACTTTGAAACTTCTTCAGAAAAAAGAAGTTCAGTTTGTTGCTTTGTGCGATATTGATAAAGATCATCAAAGGGCAGGCATGGGGATGATCAACGATACTTACGGTAACAAAGATTGCCGTGGCTATGTCGATCATAAGGAGATGTTCGCTAAGGAGAAACTCGATGCGGCAGTAATCGCGTTGCCGGATCATTGGCATGCTATAGTTGCAATCGACGCGTTAAAGGCGGGTTGTGATGTTCATGGCGAGAAGCCCTTGACGCATAATCTTGTTGACGGGAGGGCGATCTGCGATGCAGTTGAGAGGTATGGTCGGATATGGCAGACTGGTTCGTGGCAGCGATCGAGGGCGAATTTTCATCAGGCGTGCGAGTTGGTTCGTAACGGTCGGATTGGAAAGATACATTCTGTTGAAGTTGGTTTGGGCAGGGGCTTTAGCGATTATATGAGGAACGGCGACCAGGTTGATCCTGTGGCAGTACCGGCGGGGCTCGATTATGAGAGGTGGATCGGTCCTGCACCGTGGGCACCTTATTGTCCTGCCCGAGTTCATAAGAACTGGCGGTGGC
>VRUF01000197.1:2800-5567 GCA_019456245.1 Planctomycetota bacterium
CGGGGGTCGTCTGATGGACTGGGTCGGGCATCATGTCGATATTGCTCACTGGGGTTTGGGTTTTGATCGTACGGGTCCAGTTGAGGTCGAGGGAACGGGCGTTCGTCCAGCAACCGGTTTGTGGAATACGCATACTGATTACGATGTTACGTGTAAGTATGCAAATGGTGTAACGATGCGGATATCGAATAAACTGGTCAGCGGAAGCAAATGGATTGGCGAGGACGGATGGATTCATGTTTCGCGTGGTAAATTGAGCGCGAGCGATCCGGAGATATTGAAAGAAAAGATCGGTGCCAATGAAGTTCACCTTTATAAGAGCAACGATCATATGGATAATTTTGTGGAGTGTATCAAAAGCAGGAGAGAGACTATTGCGCCTGCTGAGATCGCTCATCGTTCGGCTAGCGTGGGGCATTTGTGCCTTATTGCGATGGAGACCGGGCGGAAATTGAAGTGGAATCCTGATAGCGAGGAATTTATCAATGATGCCGGCGCAAGCCGTTTGCTGTCTGAACCGAAGCGGAGTCCGTGGCGTTTGTAAATGATTAATGTTTAATGTTTAATGTTTAATGTTTAATGAAGGATACGGCCCTTTGGGCCGAGGCATTTTTATTGAAATATAACTACTGCGTAATACCTTTACTTGCAGTGGTTAACGTTAATGTTTGGGCCGTTATTGGTCAGTTTGAAAAGATTACAAGGAGATTGTAATGAAGGTTTTTTGTAGAGTGCTGGTTTTTGTTTTGTTTTTGGGGATGTGCGGATCGGTTTTTGCAGTTGGCGGTGTTGAGGATAGTTTGAAAGCCATTTCCGGTTATGAGTACGGCAAGAGCCGTATGCCATTGACGGAGTTGGAGAATATGGTTAAGGGGTACGTAGGTTCTCCAAGAGAATTGCGCGAGATCGAGGTTGCGATGTCGAACTTCCTTCTAACAGATGCAACCGATGCCAGCAAACAGTTTGTTTGCAGGCAGATTGGGCTTATAGGCACCGGAGCTTCGGCTGGAATTTTGGGGCAAATGCTTGTAAAAGATGAAACAAACGATATGGCGCGGTATGCTCTTGAGCGTATCCCTGGCAAAATAATAGATGGCGTTCTTTTGGATGGTCTTGGTAAAACAAAGGGTAAGGCTAAGATCGGTATTATAAACAGCATCGGTGTTCGGCGGATGAATTTTGCGGTTGGTGCATTGTCAAAACTTGCGAGCGATGGCGATAAGGATACGGTTGCTGCGGCGATTAATTCTCTTGGTCAGATTGGAAGTAAGGATGCTGCGAAAGCGCTGGACGGTATAAGCAAAGGGGGCGATGAATTTCGCGTTTTGGCAGAGGATTCTTATATCAGGTGTGCGGATCAGTTGGCGGCTGACGGTAAGAAAAAGGATGCGATAAAGATATATAAAAAGGTTGGCCGTAAGAGCGGCGATGCGATGATCAGGGTTGCCGCGTTCAGGGGGCAGGTCAGAGCTTCCAGGGATCCGAGCGGTCTTATTGTTTCGACTATCGATTCAAAGGATTTGGCCTTGCAGGTTCAGGCGATATCGCTGGCGAGTATGATCAAGGGTAGTTCTAATATCAAAAAAGCGGCGGGTAAAATAAGTAAATTGTCCGTTAGCGGACAGATGCAATTACTGTTTGCCCTTGCCGATACCGGTGATGCAGTGATATTGCCGGTGGTTCTTGAGTCAATTAAATCCAGCGAGTTGGAAGTTCGTGTCGCGGCGATCAAGGCATTGAAGTCTGTTGGTAATCCGGCTTCGGTTGGGGTTCTGGCAGAAATAGCTGCGAATACAAAGGGCGAAGAACAGGATGCAGCACGCGGGAGTTTGTATGGCATGAGTGGTAAAGGTGTTGACGAAGCGATATTGAGATTGCTTGATAAGGTCGATTCGAAGGTTGCCACGGAGCTTGTTACTGCAGTCGATCAGCGTCGTATTGGCGGTGCTGTGGATGCTCTTGCAGTTTTGACGGCTAGTAAAGACGCGGGGTTGAGCCGCGAGGCTTATAGGGCGATAGCAGAAGTTGGGACGGCAAAAGATGTTGATAAGGCGATAGATTTGCTTGTTGGGCTTGAGAACGAAGGGTCGCGAGTTGAAGCGGAAACGACGGTTGTGGTGCTTTGCAGACGAACGGGGATGTCGGCAGGAGTTAAGAAGGTAGTTGCGGCATTGGACCTGGCTGGCGATTCACAGTCGAGGCTTTCTTTGTATACTGTTCTTGGCAAGACGGGGTCGGATGGTGCACTTTCTGCTTTGCGGAAAGCTTTGAAAGATCCGGACGATGATGAGAAGACAGTGGCGATCCGGGCACTTTCGCAGTGGCCTGAAGGTAGTGCGGCGGAAGATTTGCTTGCGGTCGTTAAGGGTTCAAATAACCGGGTACATAAGGTTCTGGCGTTGCGTGGATTTATTAAGCTGGTTCCGCTTGGAGATAAGAAGGCTTCTGAGAAGGTGGAACTGCTTAAGGAGGCAATGGGGCTTTGTTCTAATGTTAACGAAAAACGGATGGTTATTTCGAGTTTGTCGGCGGTTGATTCTATAGAGGCTTTGCAGTTGTGCAAAGAATATATTGACGATCCTTCTATTGGGGAAGAAGCAGCGGCTGCGGTACTTGGGATGGGCAAGACTAAAGGGAAACTCTAATAATTCATTTTGGCGAACAAGCGAACCTTTTTGATTCCGAACGGCGTCAGGAAAAAACCGCCTTAGCTTCGGCTAAGGCTGATTTCCCTTCCTTGTCGGAATACAAAAATCTTCTACTTGCC
>VRUF01000198.1 GCA_019456245.1 Planctomycetota bacterium
AAATGGCACGATCCGCAGATAAAAAATGTGTTGTTCGCTTTGAACCAAGCGGACTGAAAACCGAAGTCGCCAAGGGCAGTACTGTCCTTGAAGCAGCGCATAAGGTCGGTGTCTACCTGTCCAGTATCTGCGGCGGAGACGGTTATTGCGGCAAATGCAAGGTGGTTGTAAGCGACGGGCATTTCAAGACCAGACCAACGGGCCTGCTCACACCGGAAGAAATTCGTGAAGACATTGTTCTGGCCTGTCAAACAAAAGTTCTGTCGGACATGACCCTGACAGTTCCAAAATGGCATCGTCTCGAAGCCGGCCAGATACTTACAGACAGCGATGCAAAACGATTTGGCGATATCAAAGGCGACGCGGAACAGGGCGCCCTTGAACTGGACAGTCTCGTTCAAAAGATATACCTTGAGATGAACCCGCCAAGTACAAAAGATCATATCGCCGACCATGAACGGTTGTATCTTGGCATCCGTGAAAACATAGATGCCCCGATAATTCAAACCGGATTTCGTGTACTGCAAAAACTTTCGCCGCAATTAAAAAAAGCTGACTATAAAGTAACAGTTACCGTTGGCAGCCGAGGCGGCACTCTGGAAGTTGTCGACATCGAAGCCGGAGACCGCAGCAAGACAAATTTTGCTGTTGCCGTGGACCTTGGCACCACTACTGTTGTTGCACATCTGATCGATCTAACCATCGGCGAAACGGTCGATACAGAGGCTACCTATAACAGCCAGATAAGTTTCGGCGAAGATTATATTCGCAGAATTATTTACGGCGAACAAAATAATGCTTTCGATGAACTGCAAAATAGAATTGTCCATGACGTCAACGATTTGATCGTGACACTCGCCGTCAGGCAAAAAGTCGACCTGCAGGACATAATCGCTTGTGTGTGCGCCGGCAATACGGCAATGGTGCATTTCCTGCTCAACCTGGATTCAACGGGTATTCGCAGAGAACCGTTTGCGGCATCGGCAGCGTTTGTTCCTGCTATAAGAGCCGCCGAAGCAGGCGTTCAAATCAACAAACGCGGACTGCTCTATTGCCTCCCCGGCGTTGCGGCGTATGTAGGAAGCGATATTGTCGCCGGAGTGCTGGCAACGGGTTTGAATACCGGCGGCGGAATATCACTTCTGGCAGACATCGGAACTAACGGCGAGGTTGTCCTCGGTAATAAGGAGTGGATGGTTTGCGCATCGAGTTCGGCGGGACCGGCATTTGAAGGCAGCGGCGTCAAACACGGCATGCGAGCAGGCAGCGGAGCGATAGAAAAACTCAGAATCAATGAAGATGGCTCCATAGAAGTTGATACTATCGGCGAGTCACATCCGATCGGTATTTGCGGATCGGGACTTCTCGATACACTGGCCGAATTGTATAGGCATGGTATCATCGACAGGACCGGGCGATTCTGCGAAACCGGCGACAAAAGATTGACAGAAGATGACGAAGGTTTGCAATTCCAACTGACGCCTCCATCCGGTGAATATTCCGAAATTGTGATCACACAGGCCGACATCGACAATCTCATCCGTTCAAAAGCCGGTGTATTTTCCGCGATACGAGCATTGCTCAAGGCTACCCAGCTTGAACCGGAAGACCTGGAATCGGTATATCTTGCCGGCGGATTCGGCAACTTCCTCGATATCAATCAGGCAATTGTTATAGGAATGCTGCCTGATGTGTCCAGGGACAGAATTCACTTTGTGGGCAATACAACTATCGCGGGCGCAAAGCAGGCGCTGCTAAGTCGAAAATCGTTTGAAACATGCGAAAAAATCGCTGAAAGCATGACCTATATAGATTTAATGAGTGATGCTGGTTATATGGAAGAGTTTGTCCGTGCAAAGTTCATACCGCACACGGATCTCTCTCTTTTTCCAAGCGTTCAAAATGTCTAATGATTAATGTTGAATGTATAATGAATGATTCGGCCTTTCTCCTTCGCCAAGGCTATGGAGAACAAGTACGGCCGAGATATTTTTAGTAAAGGTAAGTAATGGCAATAACAATCGCTATAAGTGGAAAAGGCGGATCGGGTAAGACTACCCTGTCGGCTATGATAATACGAGCGATGATAGAACAATCGGCAGGAAGTATTCTTGCCGTCGATGCAGATCCTAATTCCTGCCTTGCCCTGACGATGGGCGTGGAAGTAGAAGGAACCATTGCCGAAATTCGTGAACAGTCACGGAACAAAAAAGATAATGACGGCATGGATCGCTCGCGGTTTTTTGAATACGGTATTCAAAGTATCGTAGCCGAGGCCAATGGGTTTGACCTGCTGACTATGGGCCACCCTGAAGGGCCCTCCTGTTACTGTGCGGCAAACAATCTTTTAAGGCAGTATGTCGATGGTCTGAGCAACTCGTATGACTTTGTTATATTGGATAACGAGGCCGGCATGGAGCACTTGTCACGCCGGACAACAAATCACGTCGATCTGCTCTGCATAGTTGCCGAACCGACCGTAATCGGAGAGGTTACCGCTAAAAGGATCGCGCAACTGGTAAGCAATCTGCCGATAGAGGTCAAACAGTCAGGCGTGATATGGAACAGAGCCGACAACGCCATTGACCTGGACGGTTTAAAGGAGCTTGGCTGCATTCCGTATGATCAGGATCTTTATGATACATCCAGGCAGAGCAAGACGATTTTCGATCTTGATAAAGACAACCCCGCTTTCATGGCGGTTAAAGAAATACTCGCAAAAAATTTAAACTATAAGAGGAAATCAAATGCCAGTACCTGAAATTGTAAATAGTTTTGCCGGATCGATTAATCGAGTAACGCTCGGAGCGACAAAGGAAACGGGCGGCACACGCACTTCAACGGTAACCATTGGCGGCTCAACCAATGTAGTTTACGGTGGTTCCAGCGCCGACGCGGGCGAAAAACCTGTTATCGCGATGGACGTCATAGATACCAGGCCCCAGGATTGGCCCGATGTTTTGGGTAAGTGTTATGAAGATGTGTTTGACAGCCCCGGCAACTGGGCAAAAAAATGCGTCGATGAATATGGTGCAGATATGATTTGTCTGACTTTTGACGGTATCCACCCCGATACCGGCGACAAAGACGGCGACCACGCTGTTAAAGTTACTCAGGACGTACTCGGTGCTGTTGGAGTGCCGCTGGTGCTCTGGGGTTGCGGCAACAATGAAAAAGATAATCAGATCATGCCCAAGGTTAGTCAAGCGGCAAAAGGCGAAAACTGCCTGATCGGACCGGTCGAAGAGGACAATTACAAATCGCTTACCGCTATTGCCCTGGCAGACGGTCATCACCTTATCACAAAAGCCCCTCTGGATATTAACATCGCAAAGCAGGTGAATATTCTGACATCTGACATGGGTTTCCCGCTGGAAAAGATAGTAACGTTCCAGGCAACCGGCGCGTTGGGTTATGGCATCGAATACGCTTACTCGATTCAGGAACGCCAGCGCATGGCGGCTCTGGGCGGCGATAAAATGATGGCTATGCCGGCTATCTGCGATGCGGGATACGAATCATGGCGTGTTAAAGAGGCCAAGATGGAATCTGACGAATGGGGCCCGGTCGATGACAGAGGTCCGATGTGGGAAGCGGCTACGGCGATCTGTCTACTGCAAGCCGGTGTCGACATAGTTCGAATGCGTCACCCAAAGGCAGTTGCAACAGTAAAAAAATTCATTAATCAAATTTGGAAATAATTTCGCATATAATAATACTTTTTAGAAAGGGTGTACAAGATGCTCCTTATTGGTGAACGAATCAATGGAATGTTCGAAGATGTCAAGCAAGCCATTGCGGATAAAAATAAAGCAGTCATACAGAACCTCGCAGCAAATCAGACTAAAGCAGGCGCAACATTTTTAGACGTAAATGTCGGGACCGCCGCAGCCGATCAAGAGGGAACCATGCAATGGCTGATTGAAGCGATTCAGGAAACCTGTCAGACAAGTCTGTGTCTGGATTCGCAAAAATTCAATGTCATCCAGGCTGGGCTTAAAGTGATCAATCCTGACAATGGGGTGCTCCTTAACTCTACCCCTTTGAACAAAAAAACTGACGAAGAAATATTGGATAAATTTATTGAAACAGCCCAGCAAGCCGGACCGAAAGTTTCGATTATCGCGTTGACTATGGACAAAAACGGCGTTCCGCAAGATACCGATACGCGTGTCGCGATTGCAGCTGAGATCGTCCAAAAAGCGATGGAAAAAGGGTTTGACACGCAAAAACTGTTCGTGGATCCGATCATTTTGCCGGTTAAAGTACCTAATGCCCAGGCTCAGCCCCAAAACATTCTCGCGGCAATTGAGCAAATAAAATATCTCTCTGACCCCGCTCCGCACATTACAATGGGTCTGTCAAATCTTTCCCAGGGAACGAACGAAAGAAGTTTGATAAATCGCACTTTTATTACTATGGCACTCTCTCGCGGCATGGACTCTGCGATTGTCGATGTCCTTGACAAAGACCTGATGAACGCGGTGGCAACTTCTGAAATGCTGATGAACAAACAAATATATTCAGACAGTTTTCTAAAGGTCTGCTTTTAGTAAGAAAAATCCTACTAAAAAATTGCGCGTTAATACGTATGTAATTTCCATCGGATTCCGTGGTGGTGGTGGCGCACTTTGCAAAAAGTGCCATGACAAATAGGTGTGTTTCAAGGGTTATTGTAAGGTTATGTTGTTGGTTTAAATCGTGCGTCAAGCTTGAAAAGCTGCTTCACCGGCAGGTCAAGAACATCAGAAATGGCAATATTCAACTTTATTCTAAGTTCTTCAAGAACCTCTTGTATTCTTTCCGGGCTTTCGGCTATGACAGTAAACCAGACATTGAACTCATCCGATCTCAGATAGCTGTGTGTTATTTCAGGATACGAATCTATTATCTTAGAAGCGGACTCAACGGCACTGTCAGGGACTCTTACAGCAGCCAAAGTGCTGGCATAGCCCATCTTGTGCGAATTAACGCTTACTCCGATACGCCTAATCACGCCTGATTCCATTAATGCCTGAACCCTTTGAAAGAGAGTTTCTCTATCAATACCAAGCCTGTCGGCAATACTACCGTATGGATCGGGAGAAATCGGAAAGTCCATCTGCAACTCTGTTATGATCTGACGGTCCAAATTATCCACTTAAAATCCTCGTATAACGACAACGAATAACCGTTTACAAATAACCATGATAATAAAATAGGCAATGCTTGTCAAATGTAAGTATGCTCGGGGATACAGCTTTACTGTTGACTTAAGAAATTATTAACGTTATATTATCTGTCAGGAAACATGTGCGGTAACGCTGGTGTTTCGGGGTTATTAGCAGTAAAAGTAAGGGGAATAATGCCCCCCTGTTTCATTTTTGAAATCTTACTCTTTTATAAATAATCTATGGAGAAACATTTTGTCAGCAGGAAAAGTATATCTCGTAGGCTCTGGTCCGGGTGGTATGGAATTGCTCACCCTCAAGGGCTATCGGCTTCTGCGTCAAGCAGATGTAATCCTTTACG
>VRUF01000199.1 GCA_019456245.1 Planctomycetota bacterium
GAAGAGCTTGCAATTTTTCTGCTGATATGGGTGTCTCTGCTTGGTGCTGCGGTCGCACTGCGGAGAGGGGCACATCTCGGAATCGATTATTTCATGGAGAAACTGGCGATTCGCAACCGTGTGATTACTGAGGTTATTGTGTTTGCGTTGATCTGCGCCTTTTCAATTTATGTAATGCTCATAGGTGGGATAGACCTGGTGCTCAGTACTCTTGAGATGAATCAACGTTCACCTGTGTTTAATCTCCAGATGGGCTATGTGTACCTTGCAGTACCTATTTCCGGTTTGTTTATGGCGTTGTATTCTTTGATAGGTTTCTTTGAACGGATCAGCGAATTGAAAAAGAAAGAGTTTGATGAAACTCTGCACGTAAGTGAATCGGCAGCAGAGATCGATTAAGGATTAGGGCTAAACCGGTTTTGCCGAATAATTTTATATAAAGGTTTTAAGATGGAACTTTCGATTATAATACTTGTTGCAAGCTTTATTATACTGCTGGTTTTAAATGTGCCAATTGCCTATTGCATGGGTATCTCGACAACACTGGCATTTATAGCGATGGGGCTGCCAGCACCGGTAGCCGTCTCTCACAAGATCGCTACGGGGATAGACAGCTTTGCGCTTCTTGCGATACCGTTCTTTATTCTATCCGGACTCTTGATGGGCCATGGAGGTATTGCTCGCAGGCTGATAGAATTTGCTGATGCGCTTGTCGGCAGATTTCGCGGCGGTCTTGCGTTTGTAAACGTCCTTACCTGTATGCTTTTTGGGGCGATCTCGGGTTCTGCCTCCGCAGCTGTTTCTTCGGTTGGCGGGTTTATGATCCCGCTGATGAACAAGATGGGCTATCACAAGGATTTTAACGCGTCGGTAACGATCACCGCTGCAACGACAGGTCTTATCATACCGCCGAGTAATGTGATGATCGTTTATTCGCTCGCCACCGGCGGAGCGGTTTCTATTGCCGGCATTTTCCTCGCCGGTTTTGTACCCGGTATACTTGTCGGGCTTGGGCTTATACTTGTCGCCGCCATAATTTCTATTAAAAATAATTACGGAAAAGGAAATAAATTTACTTTTGGAGAAGGGTTCAGAAGATTTTTAAGTGCCGTACCTGCCTTGCTGCTGGTTGTGATCGTTATGGGAGGTATTCTTTCGGGATGGTTCACGGCGACGGAGGCATCTGCTATCGCTGTTTTGTATTCGCTCATACTGGCGGTAATATTTTATCGCGAAGTTAAAATTAAAGACCTTCCCGGCATACTGCTGCAGTGCGGCGTGACGACAGCGGTTGTATTTATGCTGATCGGTACAAGTATGGCGATGTCGTGGGTGCTCGCTTCTGAAAATGTTCCGCAGTCTATAAGCGCTTCATTGCTGGGTTTGACCGACAATAAGATTCTACTGCTGCTTATGATCAATGCTATCCTTCTGGTTGTTGGTACGTTTATGGATATGACGCCTGCCGTCTTGATCTTTACCCCGATATTTTTGCCGATCGTTACGAACCTCGGGATTCATCCCCTCCATTTCGGCATCATTATCATTATGAACCTCTGTATTGGCCTGTGTACCCCGCCGGTAGGGACATGCCTGTTCCTCGGATGCGGAATAGCAGATACAACAGTTTCGAAAGTCATCAAGCACATCCTGCCGTTCTTCGCGGCGATGGTGATAACTTTGCTGCTGTGCACATTTATTCCATGGCTCTCGCTCTGGATCCCGGGTTTGTTCGGGAAGCTCTAACCGACCATGGCTGATGAACCCAAACGTTTCGTCATACAAAAGCACGTCCGCCGGACAGATGTGCACTTCGATTTTATGATCGAACAAGGCGAATGTCTGCAAACATGGCGGATTGATACCGCTCCGGATAAATTCACGCATGACGCGGTAAATGCGGAAAAAATACCGGATCACCCCTTGCGATTTCTTACATACGAAGGCCCGGTCAACGAGGGTAAAGCCGCGGTGCAGATTGCAGACAGCGGCACATATCGAATCCTCGAAAACAACGAGAGCAATATCACCCTCGACATGGACGGCAAGATACTACAGGGAAAATTTTCCTTAAAGCACACCGATAACAAGAATTGGCAAATACTGCCAGTTGCACCGTAACTTATTTGATCATTTCGTATATGCGGTTGTTGTCGTCGGAATAGACCTCTCTGGCCTTATCCGACAAACGCAGGATTTTATCCTGCCTGGGCCACACTTGTTCTTCCGACCGGGTTGTCAAAACATAATCCACACCGGAATCAAGCATATCATCAATCAGACCGCCGGACCCTTTTGACGGACCCCCATGCCAGAACCGAGTATTCTCAGGATCAGCAAACCATCTTTCGTGCCAGAATTGATAATTATGCCCAACAGCCGGCCTCAGTTGCAGTCGCCTCCCAAACAACGCGTAGTGTTGATAACCGGCAACGCCAAACTGCTTAATTGTCGAACCCGCTTTCAACTGCTCCAACGCCCGCCAACCGCTCCCAACAGGTCGCTCCCTAACATAGGAAAATATTCTCTCATCCGTCTTTATCTGCTGAACAGACCAACCAGCCGACAACGCTGCGACAAACCCAACGAGAAAAGTCGTCAAAACAAATTTGCGACTGGTAAACCCACAAATCGCCGACCTATACTTTGAAAAAAGATAGAATCCCAAAACGGAAATAACTATGATGCCAACATTGAAAGGGACCTGCCCGGGCTTGCTTCGAAGTGGAAAAAGCAGCGCGATAACCGCAAAAACAAAAATCCATTTCCGCCATCTAATATTATCGACCATCCACAAAAGAAGAATTACACCTACAATATACGCTGTCAGAAGAAACCGGGGCGACGTTCGCAGTACAGCAGTCGGACTGCTATCCGTACCGGAGAAGGGCATAAACGGAAACATCGCCAACAACACAACCCCGCAAACGAAAAGAAGCATGATCGCATGATATTTGTCATACACTTGGCTTTTCAATCGACGAAGGCGAGCGCCGCACCAAATATACCCGCCGGCTACAAGCAAAAATATCCCAAAAGGCCAGTTCCCATACCCGACTATCGTATACCAAAGCTTAAAGTCCAGAGGATCGGAGATCATCCACGAAATCAGTTTTGTTCGCCACTGCTGATCGGCGCTAAAGGGACCGCCGAACGGACCGAACTGGGCCGGAAAAAGCGGATTGTGCGCAATAATAAGATTGCGAATATACCAGATGCTGCCCGTAAGTATCACGCCTGCAATAAATACTCCAGCAACCGAAAGCTTGTCTCTAAAGTTCCTTCCCTTTTGACCTGCAATCAAAATCCACACCAAAATGATCACGCACACAGGCGCAAAAGATACCTTGCAACCCACTGCAAATCCCGCAAAAAGTCCGCTGTATATCCCCGCGGCAATACTTCCATTTCCATCTTTTCTCCCCGTCGGGATTATCATGGCGACGGCAGCGAGAACCATCGCAGGCGCCGCAATATCGACGGCTGAAAACGACCAGGCCGCCCGCTTTATCGGCACCGCGGCCCCTACAAGTACCAAACCGCCGATAACCGTAGAAATACGCAAACCAAGGATCCGGCCGAAAGAAATCACAGAGACCATCGCCAGCCCCGCCCAGTAAAATCCCGCAAGCACAACAAAACCGTCACTGCGAAACGCAAGCATAAACCACGCACCCAAAGTCTCGGCGTTAAACGGGTAATAAGCATGGAAATTAAAAGGCACAAGCGACAAACGACCATCGACAACCCAATGGACCGCGGCAACTCCGTGATAGCTTAGATCGTCCGGGTTAAAATTTGTTCCAGGCAGGGCAAATCGCCCCGCAATAATTCCGCATACAACACCGACGCACAATGCAACTGCAAGGTAAAACACCGATGTCGCGCTATCTTCGGACAAATGCGCAATCTCAACAGGACACACACGCCGCCGAACACCTCGAAGCATTAAAAAAAACACCACCACAACAGTAAGCACCGCTGCGACCCAGCCCGCCGTAAGCTTTGCACACGCACCCAAAGCCAGCACAACAAACAGGATCAATACCGCGAAACCGCCCACTGCCGCAAGGATCTTACGGCGACGATCTTCTCCGCCAAAAAACGTGTCGGCTGCGACAGACGCAATAGCCATCGCCAGCAAATTGTTCACCGCAAATAAAATATATCCCATTTATTACACCAATATTATCACTTTCTCAGTTCAGGCTCATCGGGCTCGATGTGAACCGTAATGTTCACCGGCCTTGGTATTTGCTCATGCAACGCAGTCTCCAGTGACTCGGCAATTTCATGTGCCTGGCGGATATTCAACGCAGGATCGACAAGGATATGCATGTCAAGAAACACCTCACGTCCCACGTTTCGCGTCCTGAGTTTGTGCCACTGGCGGATACGCGTTTCAGAACCGACTATAGTCCGGATCTGCTCGACAGTTGCCGAATCAACAGCACCTTCTGAAAGTTCCTCGATGCACTTGCTCAATACACGTATTCCAACAAGTATAATCAGCAGTCCTACCGCGATAGTTGCCACCTGATCGCCGTAAGCATAGCCCAGTTTCAAACTCACAAAGCCGAGTATCACTGCAACCGAGCTGAGCGAATCGCTGCGGTGATGCCACGCGTTGGCATAAAGCGTCGTACTATGCCATCGCACCGCCGCTGATTTTGTGATCCAGTAAAGCCCCTCCTTGCACAATACCGACAAACCGGCGGCCAGCAACACCAGGATATTCGCCTGACAAATCACTCCCTCTCCTCCCATTGATTTCCCGATCGAAACCCCAGCTCGCTGGATCATTATTCCGCCAACAACAATAAGCACTGCGGCGATAAATATTGTTGCAAAGGTCTCAAATCTTCCATGCCCGTAAGGATGTTCGTCGTCAGCTTCTTTCGAGCCGATATAAACACCCAGCAGTACCGCTGCATCGGTAACAAGGTCAGAAAACGAATGGATCCCATCAGCTACCAGAGACATTGAATGAGCGATAAAACCGACAGCGATCTTCAAGACCGCAAGAAGCAAGTTGACCGCGACACTGAGGTAGGTGACCCGTCGAATATGCTTGTTCGCTATTTCAATTTGCGCGTTATGCATTAATCGGCAATCCTGAAAAATATGCTAAATCTTTATTCACCGCACACCTGTCGACGGATCGTTGTAACCGCGTCAATATATTTCACCGCATCCCCGCGCTCTTTTGTCTCAACGATAAGACGCATCACAGGTTCGGTATTACTGCTGCGCAGATGCACCCAGCCATCGTCAAAATCAAATCTGCAACCATCCAGAGTGTTGATCTGCGCATTTGAAAATTTTTCTTTAGCAAGTTCGATGATTTTAGCGGCAACCATAGAATCTGCCTTAAACTTAGTCTTTTCAACATAGTAACCGCCGATATCTGCGACAAGTTCGCTAATGCTCTTGCCCGTCTCGGCCATAAGCTGCAATACAAGCGCCA
>VRUF01000200.1:0-3677 GCA_019456245.1 Planctomycetota bacterium
GGCAAGGACGCCCTCGACATCGGAGGCCAAATCTTCAAAAGTAAAATGTGCGTGTGTATCTATTAAATGCATGTCACTATAATTAAACTAAATTGGCTATGGAGTAAAGGCCTTTTTGTAGTGTCGTATTTCGAGCGGGCCTTTTTTCGGCAGAATCACCGCAACTATGTCGAAACGGAGGGGTTTGTTTTTAATTTTGTATGTACTTAAGAAATGCCTCGCCGCCGCTGCCATTTTTTTTCGTTTTCGATAATTTACCGACTTCTGTGCCTTTTGATAGCTTTCACTTCGTCTGGTTTTTACCTCTATGAAAACGATCGCACCAGTTGAGCCCGATGGATCGCTCATTATCAGATCGAGCTCACCCTTTGTGCAAGAGTAATTGCGCGCAATGAGAGTGAGACCCTTTTTTTTGAGGAATTTTTCGCTGCGTCTTTCGCCCCATCTGCCAAACCGCCAAGTATCAGCATGTATCCATCGTCTGTAACCTGGCAGAAAGAGCATAAGCTCGAAATCCGATTATCTGCTGACCGTATGTGTGCTGTGACGATGAGGAAGTCTTACAGCTTTACCTACGCGGTCCCTTAGGAAATAGAGTTTGGCACGTCTTGCCTTTCCGCTTCGGATGGCACGGACGCCGATGACGTTGGGTGAGTGGAGCGGGAAAATACGCTCAACGCCCTCGTTACCTACAACATGGCGGACAGTGAAATTTTCATGAATTCCGCTGCCTTTTCTGCTGATGACTGTTCCCGTAAAGACCTGTATGCGAGTTTTTTCGCCTTCCTTGATCCTGCAGTCTACTTCAACGGAATCGCCTACTTCAAAATAAGGCACCTCGTCCTTAAGACCTTTATCTGCGACCGATTTTAAAATGTCACTATTCACGTTATATCTCCTGCATTTTCAAGAAATTCAAATTTGCCCTGCCAATCGCCCGGAACACATACCCAGAGCCCCATTTGGCAAAGAATCTCATAGTATAGCGTTCAAAAATAAGAATACAAGGTTTTTTTGAGGTTTTGGGCGGTTTTTCCGGTTGGTGGGGGCAGAATTAACATCGCGAGGGCTTTCTCGGATAAGTGCTTTATTTGAATAGACTTATGCGAAGAGTCGCGGTCTGCAACTGCGACTCTGGATATCTGATATCTTGTCTCAGGGGGGTTTTGGGCTGGAAATTTCTTAATTTTCAGTATTTTTATTTTTACATGCATGGTATATCGCATATATTTATAGTAGTCAGCTTATACATTAATAATGTCTTTTTTCGGAGAGGTCGGGATCATGAAATCATCATTATTACTTTGCGTATTAATATTTTTGGTTTGCGGGTTTTGTTTTGGTGGGGATGGCAGTGAGGAATACTTTGCTCTTATTATGGATGGTAATAAGATCGGTTATGGTATTCATAGCCGGACAGTTGAAGGCGGGCTTGTGACGACAACCGAAACTGTGAAGATGACTATTGCACGCGGGAGTATTGCTATCAGTATGACGACCAGCGAGACGAGCATTGAAACCATCAAGGGCCGGGGCGTTGGTTTTGAAACTGTTCAGGAGATGGGCGGCAGTGTTGTGAGGACGAAGGGGAAAATTGACACAAATGGCAAGATGCTGACGACGATCTATGGGGGCGGGTCGAAGCAGGAGAGGGTTTCCGATTTTCCGAAAGATGCTATTATGGCCGAGGGTTTGCGGCTGCTGGAAATCAGGAAGGGGCTGAAAGAAGGAACAAAATATTCGGCGAATGTGTTCAGTGGCTCTTTAGGCAATGCGCTAACCGCGGAAATTGCGATCGGGCCCAAGGTTTCGGTAGACCTTTTCGGGCGGGTTGTGGAACTTACGGAAGTTAAAACTTCGATGAATATGGGGATGGGGGATATGGTCACGACCAGCTATGTGGATGACGATTTTGTGGCACTTAAGACTATCATTCCTATGATGGGGATGAATATGGAGATGGTGGCTTGCGATCGTGAATTTGCCATGAGTAAAGGGGATGTGGTTGATTTTCTTAATAAGGCGTTTCTGGATAGTCCGGTTAAAATCGATTTGGGGAAGCTAGATAATGCCAAGGCGGCAGTGTTTACTCTTTCGGCGGTCGGGAGGGAGGAGCTTGCGATACCTGAGGGGGATTACCAGAAAGTAAAGCAATTGGCGGCGGATAAGGTTGAGGTTACTGTTACGAAATTGAAGGCTGAAGATGGAGTGAAGTTTCCTTACAAGGGTACGGATGAAGAAGCGCTTAAGTCGCTGGAGTCTACGTTTTATATTGAGAGCGATAATGAGAAGATCGTTGCGATGTCGCGTAAAGCGGTAAAGGGAGCAAAGGATGCGGCGCAGGCGGTTAGGCAGATCGAACAGTTTGTGGCTGAGTATATTACCGAGAAGGATCTTTCTGTCGGGTACGCGACTGCGGTGGAGGTTGCCAGAAGCAGGCAGGGGGATTGTACGGAACATGCTGTTTTGACGGCTGGTCTTTGCAGGGCCGCGGGGATTCCTGCTAAGGTTGCGTGCGGTATTGTTTATGCGGATGGATTTGCCGGGCGTGAAAATATTTTTGGCGGTCATGCGTGGGTGGAATGTTATATCGCCGGTAAGTGGGTGGGGGTCGATGCGACGCAGGGAGAAAATGGTTTTGATGCGACACATATAATGCTTGCAACAGGTAATGGCGATCCCGCGGATTTTTTTAGCATCGTGACTATGCTGGGCTACTTTAAGATCGATAAGATCGAATTGGTTAAGTAAGTCAAACTGACCGATTGGTCAGTTTGAAAATGTCTAATGATTATTGTCTAATGTCTAATGAAGGATACGGCCTAACGGCCGAGGCTGTTTTATTCAAAAAATATGGGTATCCTGCCAAGGGTTATTTTGGCGAGGACGCTGTTGTTTTTTGGTCGTTTAGATTTTTCAGCTTTGCTTCGGTGGGAGGATCGTCGCCGAAAATTCCGTCCAGCAAAAGGTTTGCAATTCTCGGTCCCTGGTCGGTCATTGTGACCCACATGACGTGATCAAACTTGCCTTGCTGGGGGCCTTTAAGTTTGCTTGCAGATCCAGCTCCGGTGGTTGCGAGTTTGTAATAGTTTACGCCATTGCGGATGGCTTTGGAGTATTTGTGGTCGTGTCCTGAAAAGACGGTGTGTTTTCTGCCTGAAAGCAAAGGTGCGAATTTTTGCCAGCCGTTTGCGTCTTTCTTTTGCCAGATTGGTTTGTGGACGAAAACGCAGACCCAAGTTGCATTTTGATGCTTTTTGAGGACGTCTGCGAAGTATTCGATTTGTTCGTCACCGATACCATCGGATTTGGCGAGGATATCTTCGCTGTTCATGCAGAGAAAAAGTACGTCTTTGTAAAGGAAGTGGTAATAGGCGCGTCCGCGTCTTTGCTTATAAATTTGAATTGCTTTTTCGCTGGTTAGATCGTGGTTTCCGGTGAGGTAGAAGAATGGCATTTCGAGTTTTTCGACCATTGCATCAAACTCGTCCCATTGGGCAACGAGAACGTCGACATTTTCATCGTCGCCTTCGACGAGATCCCCTACGCACATTACAAAGTCCGGTTGGAGATGATTTATTTTTGGGACAGCGTCTGCAAATGCGCCCGGTCTGTGGCTACCGGTTCTGTCGGCGACTATGGCAAACTGGAAATTGTCCGGGTCGTTGTTCATTTTC